>JBDUCE010000140.1:0-6303 GCA_040003635.1 Betaproteobacteria bacterium | reverse complement strand
CGAATTCCGCCGCGTCCTGAAGCCGGGCGGTGTCGTCTGCGTGCTCGAGATTTCCAGGCCACGCCTCCGGACCGTTGCTGCACTGCTGCGCGTATTCATGACGCGCGCGGTGCCGGCGATGGCGAACGTCGCGCGGCGGCATTCCGATGCGCGGCGCCTCATGGATTTCTACTGGGACACGATCGATGCCTGCGTTCCGCCGGAAGCAGTGCTGGCGGCGCTCGCGCGCTCCGGATTCGATTCGCCCCGGCGCGCGGTGAGCCTCGGCATGTTTTCGGAGTACGTTGCGAAGAAAAGCTGACCAGCAACGCCAGCCGAGGTCGAGCGGTTATGAGCTCCCGGCCAGCGCAGCCGGTTGGGCCAATCGCAGCGGCCGCGTGGCGGCTTGCGAGCGAGCCAAAAATACGCCATTGTTATGCGCTCTCGCCAAGGGCTGGTCCCTTTGGCGGCAGATAGGGGACCGCCGATGCGCAGCGATTCGCCTCGTGAGACGGCGAAGTCCCGCTGCGATTGTCGCACTGCCAGCGCATCGTTCTTGACAAGGGAGGAGTGATGAAACTGCAACCATCGTTGACGTTGCTTTCCGCCGCCATGCTGATTGCCGGCTGTGCGAACGACCCTACGGCCATGCGGCTCGGCTCGCAGGATGCAAAGACCACGGCAACGGGGTCGGCAGGCGGCGCCGCAACCAGCAATGCCAGTTCGCAGCTCGAACGGTGCGACCGGCCCTTCGGCACCATGGCGTTGGTCGAGGACCAGGCCGCCGAATGGTATATCCGCCTCACGCGTGAATATCAGCTGACCTCCACATTGCCGGTGCTGCGGCTGCTGGTCCAGCAGTCGAACTGCTTCATCGTCGTCGAACGCGGCCGCGCCATGGCCAACATCCAGCAGGAGCGCGCGCTGCAGCAGTCCGGCGAGCTGCGCTCAGGCAGCGACTTCGGCAAGGGACAGTTGGTCTCCGCCGATTACGCCATGACGCCTTCCATCACTTTCAGCGCCAAGGGTACTCAGGGGATAGGAGGCGCGCTCGGCGGCCTGGGCCGCGGTTTCGGGGTGGTCGGGGCGCTTGCGGGAGGCCTTTCGCAGAATGAGGCCTCGACCATGCTGCTCCTCACCGACAACCGATCGGGGGTGCAGGTCGGCGCCGCCGAAGGCAGCGCATCGAAAATGGACTTCAACGTGAGCGCCGCGATATTCGGGGGCGGAGGGGGCGGCGGCATGGGCGGGTATACCAATACGCCCCAGGGCAAGATCATCGTCGCTGCCTTCACCGATTCGTACAACCAGCTCGTGCAGGCGGTGCGCAACTACAAGCCGCAGTCGATGGGCGGACAGGGCCTCGGCACCGGCGGACGGCTGACGGTGGATGGGGCGCAAAGGCCGGCGGTGGCGGTGCCTATCGCACCCACGTCGGTATCGGCGACGATGTCGGTGGCCGATGCGCAGCGCAAGCTCGCGACACTTGGCTACAACCCGGGACCGGCCGATGGCTCGCCGGGTGGACGGACTGCCACGGCGCTGCGCGCGTTCCAGAAGGACCACAAGCTTGCCATCACCGGCAAGCTCGACGCGGCGACCGTCAGCGAGCTGATGAGATAGCGTTGTCGCGCGTCGCGCGGGAACGACGAGAGTCTTGCCGCAGCCCGCGCTCGAGCGGCGTCGTGACTATTTCTTCGCCGCCAATTGGGAGCGCATGCGCTCCTCGGCCTCGCGCAGCTCGGGCGTGAACTCGGCCCCGAAGTCTTCCGCCTCGAAGATCTGGCGGATCTCGATCACGGAGTCTTCACCGGGCATCGGATCCGGGCAGCGCTTCACCCATTCGATTGCCTCGGCCTTCGATTTCACCTGCCACAGCCAATAGCCGGCGATCAGCTCCTTGGTCTCGGCGAAAGGCCCGTCGGTCACAGTCCGCTTCCCGCCGGCGAACTTGACGCGGGCGCCCTTCGAGCTCGGGTGGAGTCCCTCGCCCGCGAGCATTACGCCGGCCTTCACCAGTTCTTCGTTGTATTTCCCCATGTCGGCGAGAAGCTTCTCGCTCGGCATGGCACCCGCTTCGCTGTTTCTGGTCGCCTTGACTATCACCATGAATCGCATCGTAATATCTCCAGTTGGTTTCGGTTCGGAGCCAGGGGCCCTGTTTCCGGACAGACGTGAGCGGCTGCTGACAGGGGCCCCACTTACAAGTCGAACGGCCGCCGGCAGGATCGACCGTTTCAGTAGATTTTTTCGAAGCAATCAGGTTCCATCCATTGCAAGCGGCGCGTCCTCTCCCAGATAAACAGACCGGACTTGAGTGTTTGCCCGGATTTCTGCGGGCGTGCCGCTGGCGATGATTCGACCGCGATCGAGCACGATGATCCGGTCCGCGAAGCCGAACACCATGTCCATGTCGTGCTCGGTGAAAAGTGCGGCGATGCGCTCCTTTCTGGTGAGGCTCGCGGCAACCTCCATCAGCCGCGCGCGAGAGCGTGGCGACATGCCGGCGGTGGGTTCGTCCATCAGCAACAGCCGCGGCATTGCGGCGATGGCCACGGCGAGTTCCACGCGTTTGGCGTCACCGTAGGCGAGGGTGGCGCAACCTTCGCTGGCGAGCTTGATCATGCCCACCCGCGCAAGCAAGGCATCAGCCTCGACCGCGAACGTTGCCGGTGCCCGCAACACGATGCTGCCTTGCGTCCCCGCACGTGCGAGCAGCGCCACCTGGACGTTTTCGCGCACGGTCATGGATGCGAAAGTAGCCGCCACCTGAAATGTACGTGCAACGCCACGCCGGGCGATGACGCGCGCAGGCAGACCGTCGATGCGCATGCCTCCGAGCTCGATCGTGCCCGCGTCCGGACGCATCTGGCCGTTGAGGAGATTGAAACAGGTCGATTTGCCGGCACCGTTGGGGCCGATCAATGCCACCAACTCGCCGGCATCAACGGTGAACGAAACATCGCGCACCGCATCGACTCCGCCGAAAGCCTTGGCGAGACCGGTGACACGCAGGATGGGCGCACTCATCGCCGGGAGGTCGCCAGAAGGCGGTGCACGGCGCCGCCGATCCCCATCGGGAAGGCGATCGCCAGCATCAGGATGACGATGCCGACGCCGGCGCGCCAATATTCCGTGGCGCGGGCAAGCGTGTCCTGCAACCAGGTGAACGCGGCGGCGCCGAGCAACGGGCCGGCGAGGGCATTGAGTCCGCCGAGAAGCACCATGACCAGTGCATCCACCGAGCGCGGGATGGCGAGTGTTTCCGGAGCGATGCTGCCCTTGGAAAAAGCGTAGAGGCCCCCCGCGAAACCGGCAAACGCGCCGGCGAATGCGAACGCCTGCCATTGCGTCGTCCGCACATCGATGCCGATTGCTTCGGCGCGAAGCGGCGAGTCGCGTGCGGCCCGCAACGAATAGCCGAACGCGGACTGGCCGAGCCAGCCGAGCGCGACGAGCGCCAGGCCGGCGCATCCCAGCGCGAACCAGTAGTACGCCGGCTTGGCGGCCAATACTGCAGCCGGCCACACGCCCACCAGGCCATTCGATCCACCCGTCACGTCGTTCCACTGGAACACGATCGACCATACGATCTGCGCAAAGGCCAACGTCAGCATGGCGAGATACACGCCGGACAAGCGCACGCAGAACCAGCCGAACACCAATGCGCCAGCCAGCGCAATCACCGGTGACACGGCGAGCGCACCAAGCATGGGCCAGCCCGCCTTGACGGCAATGGCCGCCGCGTACGCGCCCAGCCCGAAGTACGCCGCGTGTCCGAACGATGCCATGCCACCCGTGCCCATCAGAAATTGCAGGCTCGCGGCAAAGAGCGCAAAGACCAGCACGTCGGTGGCAAGCACCAGCGTGTATTCGTCGGCAACCAGCGGCAACAATGCGGCCAGCGCGAGCGCGATCGCGGCGCCCAGCATTGCGCGCCGCCCCGGCGATACGATCAATCGCCGCTGATCGGGTACCGCGGTGGTCGGTGCCATTGCCGGTGGCGCGCCCAGGAAGCCCTGCGGCCGCACACTCAGCACGATCGCCATCACGACGAACTCCGCGACCAGCGTGAGCTTGGGAAAAGCGATGTCGAAACTGCCGATGGCTACCGTGCCCAACGCGACACAAAGCGCTTTGGTCAGGCCGATGACGAGTGCCGCAATGAACGCGCCGGGAATCGATCCCAGTCCGCCGACCACGGTAACGACAAAGGCTTCGACGATGATGCCAAGGTCCATCCCCAGGTTGGCCGGCTCGCGCGGAAGTTGCAATGCGCCCGCGAGTCCGGCGAGCCCGGCACCCAGGGCAAACACCGCGGTGAAGAGGGCGCGCTCGTCGACGCCCAGGGCGCCTGCGACCGCGCGATTTTCCGTCGCCGCCCGCACCAGCATGCCAAAGCGCGTGCGCGAAATAAGGAGCCAGAGCGCGAGCAGCACGAGCGGACCAATCGCCAGCAGGAAAAAGTCATAAGCGGGAATGGCGCGCCCCATCACTGCGATGGCCCCCTGCAGGCCCGGCGCACGTGGTCCGAGCAGATCCTCGGCGCCCCAGAGCGAGAGCGTCGTGTCGCGGATGATAAGCACCACGCCGAAGGTGGCCATGAGTTGCAATAGCTCCGGCGCATCGTAGAGACGCTTCAGCAACAAGCGCTCGATCGTGGCGCCCAGGAGACTCATCGCGAGCGCTGCGACCACCACCGCGCCCCAGAAGCCGACGCCGTCGCGGAACGCCTGGGTCGCGCTGTAGGCGATATAGGCGCCCAGCATGTACAACGAGCCGTGCGCGAAGTTGACGATGCGGGTAACGCCGAAGATCAGCGTGAGCCCGGCGGCCACGATATACAACGACGATGCGTCGGCCAGGCCGGTCAGGAGTTGCGCCAGAAGAGATCCGGCAGAAAGCGTGGACAAGAGGCGACCGGGATGAACGCCGCAATGGCGCGACGGTCGCGATTCTAGCCGGTCGTGCGGGCGGGGTGGTCAGTCTGCAACATCGACAGCACCGCGAAGCCCCGCCGCCGCCCGCGCGCTCGGTGTCGAGCTACCGCTACCGCGCCGGACGCAGCCGGCGCACCAGGTCGTCCGTGGGGAGGAAGTCCCTGCCGTCGTTGTAATGCCAGTCGACCATCACGCCCTTGCCGTCGCGCACCGCGGTGCGTCCGACATACGCGCCCATGGTCGATTGATGATCGATTGCGCGGAACATGATGCGTCCAAAGGGCGATTCGAACGCAAGACCGCTCATGGCGGCGACCAGCTTTTCGGTATCCGTCGACCCGGCCTTTTGCAAGGCAGCGGCGGCGGCGCGCACCGTGCTGTAGCCGACCACCGAGCCGAGCCGCGGATAGTCCTTGTACTTGGCCTGATAGGCATCCCTGAAGCGCTTGTGGGCAGGCGTGTCGATCCCGTACCAGGGATAGCCGGTCACGTACCAGCCTTCGGGCGCTTCATCCTTGAGCGGATCGAGATACTCGGGCTCGCCGCCGAGGAGGTTCAGCACCGGCCGGTCCTTGAAGAGGCCACGCAACTGTCCTTCGCGCACGAACCGCGCGAGATCGGGACCGAAGAGCGACGAGAAAATGGCATCGGGCTTGGCATCGACCAGCGCCTGCACCACCGGGCCCGCTTCGATCTTCCCGAGCGTGACCGCCTGCTCGATGAACTCGATGCCGCCGGATTGCGACGCCGAAAGCTGCTGCTTGAAGGTGGTTGTCGCGGCCTGCCCGTACTCGTAATTCGGATAGACGATCGCCCACCGTTTCTTTTTCAGCCGCACGGCCTCGGGCACGAGCATTGCCGTCTGCATGTACGTCGAGGCACGCAGGCGAAACGTGTAGCGGTTGCCGTTCTCCCAGACGATCTTGTCGGTGAGCGGCTCGGCAGCGAGGAAGAGGATCTTGCGCTGCTTGGCAAGATCGGCGACCGCCAATCCCACGTTCGACGCGAAAGTGCCCATCAGCAGAACGGATTTTTCACGCGCGATGAGCTCCTCCGCGACCCGCACTGCATCGCCGGCGTTGCCATTGTCGTCGCGCGAAACGATTTCCAGCGGGCGCCCCAGCACGCCGCCCGCAGCGTTGATTTCTTCGATCGCGAGATCCATGCCCTTGCGATAGGGCTCGAGGAAAGCCGGAAACTGCTTGTAGCTGTTGAGTTCTCCCAGCTTGATCGTCTGCGCATCGCTGCCTTGCGCCACCAGCAAACCGAGCAACAACCCGCATCCGCCGCCGACGGCCTGCGTGATTAGGCTTTTCATCAACTCTCCCATGGGTCCCGCGCTCCGCCGATTCGACGGGCGCGAAAGAAACGTTCGGCGAAGGCC
>JBDUCE010000139.1:0-6307 GCA_040003635.1 Betaproteobacteria bacterium | reverse complement strand
GAAACCCCGTTCCCGCAACCGCCTCTTCCCCAACCCATGACCCTATCGCATCGCACCGACGCCGTGCGGGCCGCGCTGGCCGCGCTCGTCCTGGTCTCCACCTTGATCGCCACCGGTGCGTCCGCATCGCCCGATGCACGTGCCAGTGCCGAGATCGATCAGCTCCTCGGCGACATTGCGAATTCCGGTTGTACCTTCATTCGCTCGGGTAAGGAATACACGGGCCAGGAAGCGCGCCGGCATATCGCTTTCAAGTATGGCTTCGTGCGCTCGCGTATCGACTCGGCGGATCAGTTCATTCGCGATCTCGCCAGCACGAGCTCGACCACCGGCGAGGCCTATCACATCCGCTGCGCCAGTGCGCAAACCGACGCGAGGCCGTGGCTCGAGACGCGGCTCAAGGCCGCCCGCGGACAGCGCTAGCGCGCGCGCAGGAAATAAATCACGGCGACCACCAGCACGAGCACGATGACTGCTATGGCCAAGGTTCGTGTCTTCGGCCGGTCGGCGGAGGGTGGTCGATCGTAGATGCCGACTTTTTTGGTGCTGCCTGACGATGAGTTATTGTTGTCCTGCATGACGGTGATCCTCTGCAAAAAAGGGCGGCGCGGACGAAGGCCGCCCCGCCCGTCGGCTACCGCTGCCCGTTACTTGCCGTCGCGATCCGAATCGCCGGGAACGGCACGCTCGATGGCGTCACTCATGCGCTGCCACCCACGCCGTGCCGCGTTCTTGAAGCGTGACCACTCGCGTCCCGGATGGTTGCGCTCCCAATCGCGTTGCAGGTCGGGCTCCACGTCATCCCACTTGCGACCCCGATAATTCTGCGCATTGTCGAAGCCATGGCGGTATGCGGGAGCGTATTCATCGAACGTGCCGCCGCGTCCGGCATAGTTGGTTTCGTAGTCGCTGCGAAACTCCTGCTCGTAGGTATTCCACTCAGCCGAGCTGCGCGGCCGCGAGCCCGGTATGCCGGCCGCACCCAATACCGCCGCACCGGCCGCAGCGGCTACGCCCGCGCCGGTATAGCTGCCCGATCCCGTGCGTTCCGTTGCGCCCATGCCACCGCTTGGCGCCGCCGGTGCCGTGGTGCCCGTCGCCTCATACATGCGCGACGTACCGGTACTGCCGCTACCCGCGCCGGAACGCCATGCCTGGCGTTCGCGATCGACTTCATCGGCCGAATAGGGTTGCGCGCTGTGGTCGAAGCCGCTCCAGCCGCTCTGGCGCCACGTCTCCGCCCGCCGCTCGATATCGACGGCGCCGTGCCGGCGCATGATGTCGGCCGCCGCTTCTGCGCGCGTCTCATCCGCGCGCACCGTGACCAGCGCCCCGCCGCGGCGCACGGCCTCGGCGTAATACTGCGCATCGGGTTCGGAAACACCCAGATCGGTCAGGCCGCCGATCAATCCTCCGGCCACGGCGCCGACACCCGCCCCGGTCAATGCGGCGACGATCGGGCCGGCGGCGATGATCGGTCCGATGCCCGGAATCGCGAGGCCCATGAGGCTCACTGCCAGGCCGGCGGCGCCACCCACCACACCGCCCGTCACCGCACCCGTGGCCGCGCCGCTGGTGTCATGGTCCGCACGTCTGGTCGTGTCGATGACCGTCCCCTCGGCCCTCGGGTCGAGGTCCGAACGGGTGGTTGTCCTGTCGCTCGGCTCGGGGTCTGTACCCGCTGCGTACCGGCCGCCGGCGTTGCTGGCAACGATACTGACGTCGTTTTCCATGAACCCTTCGTCCTTCAGGTCACGAACGACGCGCTGGGCCTCGTCGTAGCTGTCGAACGAGCCAATGATTGTCTTCACCATGATCCCTCCGTCTCCTTGCTGATGAGTGTTTTCACGCCTGGCCCGCGTCGATCAACCCGGGCAGCGCGCCTCCGGACAATCGCGTCGGTCAACGTTCGGTTGCGGCGCGACTCACCACGTCTTGAGCGGCGCGGTACCACGTCGCAGCATGTTTCGTGCCGATCGGCACCGCGACAAGTGGTTCCGAAACACGGCCGCTCGCACGAGGCGGAAGGCAGGACGCCGCCGGGCTTGCGTCGATCTTTTTCGATCCTTCGATATCGACATCACGGGTTGCGGCGGTACACGTGCCGACAAGAGAGGACTTTTTTGAGCCTCGCGCGTGTAGTATTTACAGGTGCGGAACGACCGGCATGCCCCTCGATCTCGCCGCGGCCCAGGCGGTGAGAGACGATACGCGCAGGGAGGCGGACCACGGAGGCATGGCGCGCAAAATGCACGCGCGAAGACGATGCGAACCGATGGCATCACAAGCGTCTGTCCCACTTCCGGATTGAAGCAGGGCGCCGCGCGATGACTCTCTATACCCGGCCTGCTCCACTGCCTGCATTTGGCGGTTACGGGATCGAGCTTCAGTACATGATCGTCGATTGCGAGACGCTGGATGTACGTCCGCTCGCGCCGCAACTGCTTGCCCAGGTGAAACCGGTGGTGGGGCCCGATGGCACGCCGCTCGGCTGGTCGAACGAGTGGGTCGCGCACGTCGTCGAGTTGCAGAACGATCGGCCAACCGCGACGCTCGAACTCCTAGCGGCGGGGTTCGAGGCGGAGATTGCGCGCGCCACCGATGCGCTTGCCAGCGAGGGTGCGCGGCTCATGCCCACCGGCATGCACCCCTGGATGGATCCGGTGCATGAAACCGTGCCTTGGCCGCACGACGAAGGTGGCATCTACGCGACCTGCGCGGCCATCTTCAATTGCCGGTCGCACGGCTGGGCCAACGTGCAGGCGATGCTTCTCAACCTGCCGTTTTCCGGCGAGGACGAATTCGCCCGGCTGCACGCAGCGATCCGGTTGGTGCTGCCGATCCTGCCGGCATTGGCGGCGAGCTCACCGCTTGCGGATGGCAAGCGTGCGCACGCGCTGGACCAGCGATTGATCGCCTGTCGCAGCAACGCCAGTGCCCTGCCCTCCATCACCGGTCTGGTGGTGCCTGAGCCGGTGCGTACCCGCGCCGAGTATCAGACGGAGATCCTGCAGCCGATGTACGCCGAAATCGCGGCCCACGACCCCAACGGCGTCCTGCGGCATGAATGGCTCAATGCCCGGGGGGCGATCGCGCGTTTCGATCGCAGTGCGATTGAAATCCGGGTAATCGATGTGCAGGAGTGCCCGCTTGCCGATCTGGCGATCGCTGCGGCGACAGTCTCCGTGGTGCGCGCGGTATACGAGCGCGAAGCCGGCATTCCTCAGTCGCGCAATACACTCGACACCGCGACCCTTGCGGGCGTTCTCGATGCCTGCACGCGTGACGGCGAGCGCGCCGCGATCGGCAACGCTTCCTACCTTTCCATGCTGGGTTATCCTGGCCGGCCCTGTACGGCGGGCGAGCTGTGGACACATCTCATCGGCGATTGCTCTCCCGATGCCCCCGTCCACGTGCCTGCCTTCAGGGATGCGCTCGACGTGATCCTGGAAGAAGGCCCGCTGGCCCGGCGAATCCTTCGGGCGCTCTCCGGAACCGTGGCGCCCATCCGGATGCGGGAAGTCTATGGCGAGCTTTGCGATTGCCTCGAATCCGGCGCGCTTTTCAGTCGCGGCAGCTAAGCCACTTTCCGAAGAAGCGGCCGGCCGCAAGCCGGCAACGCTAACGATTACCGCCAAGGTGCGCTGACCTGATCACGAATCGAAGGAACCCTACGGTTTTTCCCCGCGCGCCGCGGGTGCCACTCCCACGCCGTGCACATGCACCAACTCGCCGCCCAGCCACCCCGAAACGAGAAGCATGGCGACCGCGACGACCGACATGACGAGCGGTGCCGTGGTCTGCGTGGGATTGCTGATGCGCAGCCACACATTGATGACATACAGCACGACGATCACCAGATTGAGTGTCATGTGAATCAGTGCAATCCTGCGCAGCGGCGGATTGCGAAGCGACAGGAGATCGATCAGCCCCACGATTGCCGCTGCCAGCGCGCCGAGGATCCCGCCGATCATGGTGTAAAGCGCCACGACGAACCACAGGTCCGGGTGCACGGTGCGCAATCCGATGACGTCGCAGGCGAGCGAAAAAATCCACAGGCCGATCGGAATGGTCACGAGCATCGGATGGATCGGGTGGTTGCGAATGCTTGCGGGTGTGTGCATGGGTGTCGATGCTTCCTTGAGGGTGCAGGCGAGATGGCGAAGGCGCGGCGCCCGCGGTGACGAAGAGCGCAAGGGTGCGGGATGCGTCAGGCCTATAATGCGGGCTTTTTGCTGCGTACCCTCCCACCCGATTGCCCATGATGCCTGACAAAACGATAAAAGCCTATGCGGTCCGCTCCTCTCCCATCCACGGTCGCGGGGTCTTCGCCGCGCGCACCATCCGCAAAGGCAACGAAATCATCGAATACCGCGGCCAGCGCACCAGTTGGGACATCGGCAGCGAACGACAAGGTCTCGATCCCGACGAGCCGTATCACACCTTCCTGTTCGAGTTGGACGATGGCAGCGTGATCGACGCCAGCGTCCGCGGCAACGCGGCCCGCTGGATCAATCATTCCTGCGATCCCAATTGCGAAGCCCTCGAAGATGACGACGGACGCGTGTTCATTCATGCGCGCCGCACCATCCGCGCCGGGGAGGAGCTCGCGTACGATTACCGGCTGCATGTCGACGGCCGCGTGACCAAGGGCATGCGCGAGGCGTATGCTTGTCGTTGCGGCGCCCGTCGCTGCCGCGGCTCCCTCCTCGACAAGAAGCAGAAACGCCGCTGATCGCGACGTAACTTCCCGTCCGCGGGTCGAGGGAACTGCCCGCCGCGCCAGGCGGTCGAACTTGCGCACGGGCCTGCGATCCGGGGTGGCTGGTGCGCAGCAAAACACCCCCGCTCTTCCACCAGACCCAGGGCGTCGTGGCCGGCCATCGACCGGCAACGGCGTGTAGCGCTACCACGACAATGATGCTCGGCCGCCGCCTTCGCTCGATCAGTTTGCCGCTGCGCTTCATTGCGCCGCTCACGCTCACGCTGGCGGTGCTCGCCTATGCCATCGTGCCACTGGTCGACAGCCTCACGCTGCGCTGGTGGACCAGCGATCTCGACATTCGCGCCCGGCTGATCGCCAACACGATGCAGGACCAGCTCGGCGAGCTCGTGGCCCAGGAAGCAGGCAGCCGTATCAACAGCCTCTTCACGCGCGCCCTGCAGGACGAGCGTCTCTATGCCATCGCTTTGTGTACACCCGACGGACAGCTCACCTATCGGACCGTCACCTATCCCGATTCCCTCGGTTGTCATGCCCCCAGGACGAACGAAGGACTGTCCTCCGCGGCGGTGCGCCTCCCCCATGGCCTCGTGCACGTGGTGGAGGAGTCGGTGCTCGTGGGTGAGCACTCGGTGGGTACGCTCATGCTGATCCATGACATGAGCTTCGTCGAGCGGCGCAGTGCCGATACGCGCCGCTACCTGATCATTTTCTTTGTCGTGCTGGGGATCGTGATTTCGCTGGTGACGGTGCTGGTCGCCCATTTAAGCTGGCGCGGCTGGCTCGCCGGCATGCGCGCCTTGCTGCGGGGAGAAGGCATCGTGCAGCCGTTCGGCCCCCAATCCGACCCGGACCTGCAGCCGCTGGTGAGCGACCTTCGCGCCCTGCTGCATCAGGTCGATGTCGCGCACCGCCCGCGCGACCAGAACGGCCCATGGAACCCGGAAATGCTGCGCTCGGTATTGCGGGAACATTTTCGCGGCGATCAGATCCTGCTACTTTCCAATCGCGAGCCTTACCTCCACGTGCGCGAGGCGAGCGGCAAGATTGTTGTCCGGCGACCGGCGAGCGGCCTCGTCACCGCGATGGAACCCATCATGCGCGCGTGCTCGGGAACCTGGGTGGCGCACGGCAGCGGTAGCGCCGACCGTGAGGTGGTCGATCGCCATGATCACATGCGCGTGCCTCCGGATCACCCGAGCTACACCCTGCGCCGGGTGTGGCTCAGCCCGGAGGAGGAGCAAGGCTATTACTACGGATTCGCCAACGAGGGGCTGTGGCCGTTGTGCCATTTCGCGCACGTGCGGCCGGTATTCCGTTCCGCCGATTGGGCCCAGTACATACGGGTGAACCGCCGTTTCGCCGACGCGGTGGCGGCGGAAGCGCGAACTGAGGATCCGGTAGTGCTGATCCAGGACTATCACTTCGCGCTGGCACCGCGATTGATCTCCGAGCGCTTGCCCAAGGCCACGATCATCACCTTTTGGCACATTCCGTGGCCCAATGCGGAGTCGTTCGGCATTTGTCCATGGCGCGATGAAATATTGAGCGGAATGCTGGGCAGCTCGATCCTGGGCTTTCATA
>JBDUCE010000001.1:0-21229 GCA_040003635.1 Betaproteobacteria bacterium | reverse complement strand
TTCAAGCCATGACCGCCCGGACGGATGCGCTCCTGACATGAGCGCGGGTCGCATCCGCCGCAATGGGCGAGTTCCGCCAGCGCCCGCCGCCGATGCGCCGTCGACCACCGCCAAAGGGCTGGTGCTGGCGAGCTATCGGCGCCATTTCGCGGTCATGCTCGATGACGGCAGGGTCGTGAAATGCGTGTTGCGCGGAAGGTCGCTCAACCTCGCGTGCGGCGATTCCGTGCGCGTGGCGCTCGCGGCCGATGGCGGTGCGGTCGAAGCGGTGGATCCGCGGAGCACCCTCTTCTACCGCTCGGACGGCTTCAACGAAAAGCTGATCGCCGCCAATGTGACCCAGGTGATCGGCGTGGTCGCGCCGGATCTTTCTCTCGACGAGGAGCTTCTGACGCGCTGGATCGTGGGCGCCGAGACGCAGCGCTGCCGGTTCGTGCTGGTGGCCAACAAGTCCGACCTGCCCGGCTTCGATCGCCTGTTGCAGCGCGTCGCCCCGTTCGCGGCGATGGGCTACACCGTGATCACCTTGTCGGCGATGGAGAATGTGGAGCGCCTGCTGCCGATCGTCGCCGGCCAACGCAGTGTGTTGATCGGACAATCAGGCATGGGCAAGTCCACCATCCTGAATGCCCTTTCCCCCGGCACCGCGGCCAAGACCGCAGAGGTTTCGCGTTCGCTTGGGGCCGGCCGTCACACCACCACCCATGCCACGCTTTACCCGCTGTCGCCGGCCATGGGCGGCGGCTTCATCGTGGACTCCCCCGGCATGAAGGCGTTCGGTCTCGCGCATGTCCCCCCGGACACTATCGCCGATGCCTTCGCGGAGTTTCGCCCGCGGCTCGGCGACTGCCGCTTCCGCGATTGCCAGCATGATCGCGAGCCCGGTTGCGCCCTGGTCGAAGCCGTCGAGCGCGGTGAGGCGGCGCCGTACCGGCTCACGTTGCTGCGCACGCTGATCGCGCAAAGCCGATCGGTGCGCGGGCCCGGAGAACGCTGAAACGCGCCGCTTACGGGGCCCAGTTGGCGAGAGTCAACAGCAGCATCAGTAGCAGCCACAGGATCAGCGCCCGCCACACCAGACCAACGCCGCTCGGCAGCAGCTCGCCGTCGGCGGGCTCGCCCATGCCGAGCTCGGGGCGATAGTCGGGCTCACGCCCGGGAACAGGCAGCGATCCGCCGAGCTGGACCCCCAAAGCGCCCGCGCCGCTCGCCAGCACGATGCCCGCATGTTCGCCGCCCGGCTGCGTGGCCCATGCCTGCGCCTGGGTACGCCAGCAGTAGACCGCGTCCTCGAAGTCGCCCACGATCGCAAACGAAAGTGCCGTCAGCCGGACCGGAATCCAGTCGAGAAGCCATAACAAAGTGCGCGCGGGCTTGCCGAACGCTTCGCGGGCGCGGCCGATAGGCGTGGTGTCCTCGCCGGCCACTTCGCTGCGCCACTCGGCGGCCAGCAGTGACGTCGCGCGATAGAGCACCGCACCCGTCGGCCCGGGCAGCACCGTAAACCAGAACAGCGTCGCGAACACCTGCTGGTAGGAATCGAGAAGCCCGCGCTCGATGGCAAGCTTCGCGACCTCCCCGGCGCCAAGCTCGCCCGCAGCGCCGCCGCGCCAACCCGCGAGTGCCCGTCGGGCGTGATTCAGATCGCCGGCCTTGAGCGCGGCGACGACATCGGAGTAGGCGTGACTGAACCGGCGAAAACCCATCAGCAAATACAGCCACGCCACGTTCCACAACAGCCCCAGGGCAGGATGCACGCGAAAGAGCAGCACGAACACGCCACCGGCGAGCAGCACCGGTGGCACCAGTGCCGCGACGGCGGCAAACACGCCATGCTGCGGCGTGCCGCCATTCAGGCGCGTCTCGAGCAAGCGGACATAACGAATGTAGGCGCGCTCGAGATTGCCCCGCCACCGCAAGGCGCGCCACTGCTCGAGGGCGAGGGCGACGAGCACCGCGATGAAATTCACGGCGACCTCGCTCGCAAAGCGGACTCGCCCCCGCACGCCGACCAGCGCGATGCGTAACCCGCAATGGGCGATCCGATCGCCGTCATCGTGTCAGGTTCGCAGCTCGTCGCGATCGCGGTACTCGTCGAGCGCGTCGGGGTTGGCGAGTGCCTCGAGGTTGCGCACCGGGCGGCCGTGGACCACATTGCGCACCGCGAGCTCGACGATCTTGTTGCTCTTGGTTCGCGGAATATCGGACACCTGCAACACCTTGGCCGGAACATGGCGCGGGGTGGTGTTGGCGCGAATCTGCTGCTTGATCTTGTCGATCAATGCGGCGTCGAGCGTGACCCCGTCGCGCAGCCGGACGAACAGCACCACCCGCACGTCGCCGACTTCATCGGGTGGCCAGTCCTGGCCGATGACGATGCTTTCCACGACTTCGTCGAGCTTCTCGACCTGGCGGTAGATCTCCGCGGTACCGATGCGTACGCCACCCGGATTCAGGGTCGCATCGGAACGGCCGAAGATGATCATCCCGTCATGCGCCGTCAACTCCACAAAATCCCCGTGGCACCACACCCCCGGAAACCGCTCGAAATACGCCGCCCGATACTTCTCCCCGCGGGGATCGTTCCAGAATCCCACCGGCATCGACGGAAACGGCGCGGTGCACACGAGCTCGCCTTTTTCACCACGCACGGGTTTGCCGTCCTCATCGAACACTTCGACGGCTAGGCCCAAGCCGCGGCACTGCAACTCGCCGCGCCACACCGGACGGGTCGGGACGCCCAGCGCAAAGCACGACACGATGTCGGTGCCGCCCGAGATCGATGAAAGACAAAGGTCATCCTTCACGCACTGGTAGACGTAATCGAAGCTTTCCGGCGCCAGCGGACTGCCGGTGGAAAAGAGGGTGCGCAGCGCCGGCAGTGCATAATCCTTGCGCGGCACCAGGGCAATCTTCCTGATTGCGTCGATGTATTTCGCGGACGTTCCGAAATGGGTCATGCGTTCCGCTTCGGCAAAGTCCCACAGCACCTTGCCGCGCGCCACGAACGGCGAACCGTCATAGAGGAGCAGCGTGGCGCCCGCCCCCAAGCCGGAGACGAGCCAGTTCCACATCATCCAGCCGGTGGTCGTGAAGTAGAACAGGCGGTCGCCGCCCTTGACATCGCCATGCAGCGCGTGCTCTTTCATATGCTGCAGCAGCGTGCCGCCGGCACCATGCACGATGCACTTCGGCTCGCCGGTCGTGCCTGACGAATAGAGAACGTACGCGGGGTGATCGAATGGCAGCCGGACGAATGCGATCGGTTGGGCGGCGAACGGCGCCAGGAACGCCTCCCATTCGACGCCGTCGCGCACCCCCGGATCGGGTAGGGTGCCACCGCTGGAATCGGCGAGATAAGGCACGATCACCACCCGCTCCACGGTGGGCAGGCGCGCCACGATTTCCTTCACCCGATCGAACACCGGCAACGGCTTGCCGTTGTACCAATAGCCATCGACGGTCACCAGCACGCGCGGCGCAATCTGCCCGAATCGATCGAGCACGCCCTGCACCCCGAAATCCGGGGAGCACGACGACCATACTGCGCCCAGCGCCGTGGTGCCGAGCATCGCGATCACGGCTTCCGGCATGTTGGGAATGTAAGCCGCGACGCGATCACCTGCTTTGATGCCGAGCGCGCTCAAGGCCTGCGCCATGCGGGAAACGTCGGCCCGAAGCATTGCATGCGAGACCCGCCGCGACAGGCGATCCTCGCCGCGAAAGACCAGCGCGTCCGCAGCCTCGTCCGCCGCTTGCCGGCCGAGCAGGTTTTCCGCGAAATTGAGGCGGGCGTCGGGGAACCAGCGCGCGCCCGGCATGCGGTCGCCATCGACCAGCGTGCGTTGTCCCCGCTCGCCGACGATGCCGCATTGGTCCCACACCGCGTGCCAGAAAGCTTCCTTGTGCGCGATCGACCAGTCCCACAGCGCCGTGTAGTCGGGGAGGCGGAGGCCGGTGTCCGCCGCAATGCGTTGCGCAAAGGCGGTGATGTTCGCCGCCGCAATGCGATCCGGGGAAGGCTGCCAGAGCGGGGCGGAGTGGGTCATGGGGGGATGCCGTCGATGGCTTTTCGTCCGGGCACGCTTGGCGCGGGACGGCCTTGGCGAAACGCGCCGGGTAATCCTTGCCGGGATGATTATACAATCGTCAAATCGCAGCTATTGCCAACGGTCAGGATCGCGAATGATGCAACGCGAAGCGATGGAATACGATGTCGTGGTGGTGGGCGGCGGACCCGCAGGGCTTGCCGCCGCGATCCGGGTGAAGCAGCTCGCGGCAACCGCGGGCCGCGAAGTCACCGTTTGTGTTCTCGAGAAGGGATCGGAGGTTGGCGCGCACATCCTCTCCGGGGCGGTGATGGACCCGCGCGCACTCGACGAGCTCCTGCCCGACTGGAAGGCGAACGGCGCGCCGCTCGCCACCGCCGTCACCGATGATCGCTTTCTGATCCTCACCCAGGATCGGGCGCATCGCATTCCGAACGCCCTCTTGCCGCGCCTCATGAGCAATCACGGCATGTATATCGCGAGCCTCGGCAATGTCTGCGCCTGGCTCGCACACCAGGCCGAGGCGCTGGGGGTCGAGATCTATCCCGGGTTTGCCGCGACCGAAATTCTGTATGACGTGCAAGGCGCCGTACGCGGTGTTGCCACCGGCGACATGGGGGTTGCGCGGGATGGAACGCACAAGCCCGAATTCCAGCCCGGCATGGAGTTGCACGCCAAGTATGTGCTCGTTGCCGAAGGCGTCCGCGGATCGCTCTCGCAGGAGCTCATGGCGCGCTACAACCTGCGCGATGGCGTCGATCCCCAGAAATATGGCATCGGCATCAAGGAGCTGTGGCAGGTCACTCCCGAACAGCATCGGCCCGGCCTCGTGTTGCACAGCCAGGGCTGGCCGCTCGACAACCGCACCGGCGGTGGATCGTTCGTCTATCACTTCGGCGAGCACCTCGTGGCGGTGGGCTTCGTGGTTCATCTCAACTACGAGAATCCGCACCTTTCTCCCTACGACGAATTCCAGCGCTTCAAGACCCACCCGGCCATCCGCGGAACCTTTGCCGGCGGCAAGCGGCTGTCGTACGGCGCGCGAGCGATCAACGAAGGCGGGCTGCAATCGGTGCCGGGGCTGACCTTTCCCGGCGGAGCCTTGATCGGATGCGCCGCAGGCTTCGTAAACCTGCCCCGCATCAAAGGCTCGCACAACGCCATGAAGACCGGGATGCTCGGTGCCGAGGCCGTGTTTGAAGCGATCGGCGCGGGACGGGCCAACGACGAGCCGGTGAGCTATCGCGACGCGTATCGCCAATCGTGGGTCTACGAGGACCTCTACAAAGTGCGCAACGTGAAGCCGGGCATGAGCTGGGGGTTGTGGCCGGGTATGGCGCACGCCGGATTGCACATGTGGCTGAACGACCTCGGCCTCTCGGGGCTTGCGCCGTGGACGTTGCGGCACAAGGCACCCGACCATGAAAGTCTTCGCCCCGCCGCAGACATGCCGGTGATCGCGTATCCCAAATACGACGGTGTGCTGACCTTCGACAAGCTCTCGTCGGTGTTCGTGTCCAACACCAATCACGAGGAAGACCAGCCGGTGCATCTGCGGCTACGCAACGCGGCGATTCCCGTGGATGTGAACCTGCGGACCTACGACGGCCCGGAGCAGCGTTACTGTCCGGCGGGTGTGTACGAGTTCGTGTCCGACGAAGCCTCGGCCGGCGCGATGCGACTGCAGATCAATGCGCAGAACTGCGTGCACTGCAAGACCTGCGACATCAAGGACCCGCGACAGAACATCCATTGGGTACCGCCGGAAGGCGGCGGCGGTCCCAACTATCCGGGAATGTAAGCCTCGACGTTCCGCATGTCCCTCTGCGGTGCGCCACGACCATCGCGCATCGCCCGGTCGCGAGCGATAAAGCGCCGATTCCTATCGCGCCAGCGCTGCCCCCAGCCAGGCGGCCCCGCGCACCCCGCTCGAATCGCCATGCCGATGCTGCACGATGCGGGTATCGATGCGATCCGAGAACACCCACTTGCGCAAACGCTCGGGCGCATTCACATACAGCCGGTCGATGTTCGACATGCCTCCGCCCAACACGATGACGTCCGGATCGAGAATGTTGATGACATGGGCGAGCGCGCGCCCGAGCCGCTCCTCGTAGCGCTGCAGGGTGGCCTCGCATGCCGCATCCCCGGCAGCGGCAAGGACCGCGATTTCAGGGGGGGATAACCGCGCACCGGTCTCACGGGCATGGTCGCGCGCCATGCCCGGGCCGGAAAGAAAGGTCTCGATGCAACCCGTTCGGCCGCAAAAGCACGCGGGCCCCGGGCGTTCGATGCCGACCGGCCAGGGCATCGGGTTGTGGCCCCACTCGCCGGCAATGCCGTTTGGGCCGTCGAGGACGCGCCCCTTGATGACGATGCCACCGCCTACGCCCGTCCCGAGGATGACGCCGAACACGACATCGGCGTCCGCACCCGCGCCGTCACTGGCTTCAGACAACGCGAAGCAGTTGGCATCGTTGGTCAACAACACGGTGCGCCCGAGCAGCGCTTCGAGGTCTTGCCGGACGGGCCGGCCATTGAGGCACACCGAATTCGATCCGCGCAGCCCTCCGGTCGCCCGCGAAATCGAGCCCGGCGTACCAATGCCCACCGTTGCGTGCACGCCGAGGTCGCGTTCAGTCTCTACGACCAGATCGACGATGGTGCGAAGGATGGCGTCGTAGTCCTCGTGCGGTGTCGGCACGCGCTGCCGGCGCAGCACGGCCCCGCTTGCGTCGAGGGCAATGATCTCGGTCTTGGTGCCGCCGAGGTCGATGCCCAAGTGGATAACCGGTTCGCGATCCATCGACAGCATATTGCGTCGGCGGCAAGCTCGATGCAACCGGGAGCGCGCCGTATCGCAGCCCGGCGCCACCGCCCCGGTGCACGAATACCAGACAGCGGGCGGGGCTCCCACGGTTGCGCTAACATCCGTCGGGCATCATGCTTCAGTAGTCAGGCAGCGGATTGGCGCAGCGTGGGAAGAGATCGCACCCGTTGGCTGTTGGCGTAGCGATCTGCCGGCACCCCGTCGATATTGTCCAATGTCACCACCCCCCGCCCCGCCGCGGCAACACGCTCCCACTGCGACCGATCGTACCCAAGAGTGGTTCGTGCCCAAGTCCGGGCCGCGCCGTTTCCGGGTGTTCATCGGCCTCCTGTTCCTGCCCTATACGGGCATGGTGCTGGCCTTTACCGTCCTCGGAGGCATGCTCGCGCCGGCGGTGGACTGGGAGCGCGTAGGCGCGCTGCTGTTGATCTACGCGTTGGCCCTCGGGGTCGGCGCCCATGCGCTCGACGCGCTCGGCAGCGCGAACAAGCCGTGGGGAACGGTGTTCTCCGCCCGCAGCCTGAAGGCGATCGCGGCAGCGGCATTGGTGGCCTCGTACGGAATCGGTGCGTGGTACATGCAGCGCTACGCACCGTGGTTATGGCCGGTGGCGATCGCGGAGGGCTTTTTCGTGCTTGCCTATAACCTGGAATGGTTCCATGGCCGGTTCCACACCGACGCCTGGTTTGCCCTGTCATGGGGTGGGTTGCCGGCGCTCGCCGGTTACATCCTGCAAACCAATCAGATCGCTCTTTCCGCGCTGGTGCTGGCCGGCGCCACGGCCGCATTGAGCCTGGTCGAGATCAAGGCATCGCGGCCCTACAAGGCAATGAAAGCGGCGGCGCGCCTGGACCACGCGATCGACCCTGCGGCCGTCGGCCGGTTGGAGGCGATCCTCAAGAGCGTCAGCGTGGGAACGATCCTGCTCGGCATCGCGGCGGCACTGGCGCGCTGGGAAGCCTCGGGAATGCGATGAGCGCGACACCCACAACTGAATTCGGCGCCCATTGGCAGGCGCTCAAGAGCTATTTCGACACCGACGCACCGCGCTGGATCGCACGGTTTTTCGCGGCCTTGCCACCGCCCGACCGCGCGTTGATCGAGCGCCTGGTGCTCGAGGGCAAGAGTGCCCGCGGCTGCCTGACCTGTCTCGTCTGCGAGTCCCTGGGCGGTACGCGCACCGATGCGCTGCCCCGCGCGGTGGCAATCGAATGCATCCAGGCGGCAAGCCTGGTGCATGACGACTTCATCGACAGCGACGCCATCCGGCGCGAACGGCCGGCGCTGTGGACGACACTGGGTCCCCGGCGCGCCGTACTGCTCGGCGATCTCATGTTTGCCACGGCCCTGGCGCAAGGCGCGCGCCTTTCGCTGGCTGACGTGCAGACGCTGGCCGAGGCCATTGCGACGGTTGCCGCGGGCGCCTATCACGAGCCGCTCGACACCCACGAGCTGGCGACCCGCGAGTCCTCACAGCCGGGCGCACGCACATTGTACGAGCGGGTCATCCATTGCAAGACGGGCGCCTTGTTTGGGGCGGCGGGCAAACTCGGCGCGATTGCCGCGGGGGCGCAAGTGCAGCATGTCGCGGCGGCGTACGCCTTCGCCACCCGGATCGGGGAGGCCTACCAGATGGCCGACGATGTGCAGGACCTGCTGGGCGCACCCGACGGCCGCGGCTCCCCGGCGCAGAAAGCCGCGGCGCTCGAGACCCTGCGCGCGCATTTCGCGTTTCCACAAACCACGCCTGCAGCCTCGTCGAAGCAGCGCAACGCGCACGGCGGTTCACCGCGCGCCGAAAGCGAAGCGGAATTGAGGCCGCGCCTGCGGCAGGAGGTCGACCGGCGACTCAAGCTCGCTCGCCTCGAGCTGGCGCGGTTTCCCGCAGGCCTGACCGCAGCACTCCTGGATGCTGCGCCGGCGTTTATCGTGAACCTGCAGGACTTGCGGATTTGATGGACTGCGATGCCGGGCGCGCTTCCGGAGTGCGCGCCGTGACCAGCGCCGACCCGCCCAGCGTCAGATACTCGACGCGAATGTCCTCGAATCCCTGTGTGCGCAAGACCTGCGGCAATTCGGTAGTCCATTGCGTCGCCTCGATCAGCCGGGGCAACCCGAAATAGATTTCCCGCCACGACGGCAGGACGCGCGCAACCGTGTGCTGCATGACCCTGAAGTACACACGCCAGATGGCACGCAGCAGCGGGTTCGGCGGCAACGTGAAATCGTGCATCAGCAGCACACCGCCCGGCCGCAGCATGGCGCGGTTGGCATTGATGAGCCGCGGCAACTCGGCGTACTTCGCGAGGTAGGACGAGCTGATGCAATCGAACGGCACGGCGCTGGTGTAGTCTTCCGCGCGGCTCAAGGTCAGGGAAACATTCGGCCGGGGCTCGCGCGCAAGCTTCCCTCGCGCAAACTGCAGGTACTCCTCGCGCAACTCGACGCCGACGATCTCGGCATCCGGGCGCGCCCGGGCAATGGCCAAGGTGGAAATGCCGGTGCCACAGGCGAGGTCGAGGATGCGCCGCGCGTCAGCGGGCATCGCTCGCACCATGCGACGCTTCCATAGCCCGTCGATGCCGAGTGTCGCCCATTGCACCATGCGATCGTACGTCGCGCCGGTGCCTTCGAAAAACTGGCTGACCAGTGCGATCCGCGGGTCATCGCGGCGTTCCTCGAGCGGTACAGCGGTGTTGACGTCGATTTGAAAGCCTCCGTCGGATGGCCTGCACGCCTTGCGCGTGCCTGCTGGTGCGCGCACTGACGGCCGCGGCTGGATTGAAGAGCCCGCTGCCGCGCCGCTATGGCGTGATCCATAATGCTGCCATGAATCCCCTCGCCCCGATACTTCGATTGAGCGACGTGAGCGCGCAACGGGGGCTGCGCATGCTGATGGCGGCCTCGGTGCTGTTGCCCCTGCTGATCCTTGCCGTGGTTGCATGGCACGACTATGACGAAATGGTGGTGCGCTCCTCCGAGCGGGTCGAGCGCACGGCCAGGGTCGCGCGCGAGCACGCCCTCAAGGTGTTCGAGACCAATGAAATCATCCTGCGCCGTGTGCGGGATCTCCTCGGGACGGACAACGATGCGGCGCTTCTCGCACGGGAAGCCGGCATTCACGCCAAGCTGCGCGAAATCGCGCAGGGTGTGCCGCAGGTGCAGGCGATCTGGATCTGGAACGCCGAGGGCCGGCCACTTGCGAGCAGCGGCATCTATCCGGTTTCCCCCACGCTGGGCATCGCCGACCGCGATGACTTCCGTGACGTCCAGTTGCCGGGGGCGCGCCTGGTCTTCAGCGACACGGTGCGGGACCCCGCCAGCGGACGGGCGTATTTCGTGATGAACGAGCGCCGCGACGAAAGGGATGGGCGATTCGGCGGCGCGATCACCATCGCGCTGTCGCCGGAATACTTCGGCGCGTTCTACGATGAAGTCGCTGCGCGTGATCCGGCCATGACGATCGCCTTGGCGCGCCCCGACGGCTCGGTGATCACGCGCTTTCCGGACGCGCCCGCTCCCGGCATCCGCGCCGGTTCGCACGACCCATTGATTCCCCTGATCGAAGGCGAAGCCGCGACTGCGGTGAGCCTCGCCAGCTCGCCCGAGGACGGCAAGCGACGCTACGTCATCGCCCAGCGCGTGGGTGAATACCCGTTGTTTGTCAGCGTGGGCCTCTTGCGCTCGGCCGTGGTCGATGCGTGGATCGGGAAGCTGTGGCTGCCGGCGGCTGCGGCCTTCACGGCTGGTCTCGCGCTATTGCTCCTCGCCGCACTCACGCTGCAAAAGACCCGGCACGAGCAGGCAGCGGTCGCGCAGTGGCAAGCCGAGGCGACGCGGCGCGCCGCGGCCGAGCGCGCATTGAGTCATCTTTCGCAGCACCTCATCCGCCTGTCCGAAGGCGAGAAGGCGAAACTCGCCGCTGAATTGCATGATGAGCTCGGCGGCGCGCTGTCGGCGATGGCCCTCGACCTCGCCTGGGTGCTGGAGCGATTGCGCACCAAGGCGCCGGAGCTCGTGGAACGACAGCACCAGGCGCTGAAGCTCGTTCAGGAAACGGCGGTGCTGAAGCGCCGTATCATCGACGGCCTGCGTCCGATGCTGTTGCAACACCTCGGGCTCGATGCGGCATTGCGCGACCACGTGACCCAGTGGTCGAAAAAGACCGGCATACCGGTCGAGCTGAGCCTTCCCGACGCGATGCCGGTGATCAACGACGATGCGGCACTGGCACTCTTCCGGGTAGTCCAGGAATCGCTCACCAACGTCGCCAACTACGCCAACGCCCGCGCGGTGAGCGTCACCGTCGCGGACCACGCCGAGGGGGTGACGGTGGAAGTGGCCGACGATGGCGTGGGCATTGCCCCTGAAATCCTCGCGCGTCCCACGTCGCATGGCATCACCGGCATGCAGCAACGCGTCGCCCACTTCGGGGGCGCGTTCGAAGTGCGCTCCACCCTTGGCAGCGGCACCCGCATCACGGCGTCGATTCCGCCGGGTCCCGCCACTGCCGCGATTGCGCCGCAGGCGGTCGCTGTCGCGGGCGCCTAGCGATGCAGGACGTCGCGTTCACCCGTGCGCGTGCACGTCTGCGCGTCCTGGAACAATGCCCAACCGGCACGTCGCGGCGCAAATCTTTCCTCTTGCCGGGGCAAACTTTACGTCGGGCCCACGGCAACCGCGTCGCGGGCAAGCCAATGTCGCACTCGACGCAGGTGCGCCCTGACGCTCGCCGCGGTGCGCATCAGGTGCAGCCGCGCAGCAGAAAAATGACCAGCAGGATGGGAATCGGGATCCCCAGAAGCCAGAGCAGGATATAGCCGATCTTGCCCTCTTGCGCCATCCGCTGCGGCTGCGCCAACCGTTGCAAGCGTGAGCGCCAGGAAACAAACCTTGTCATCATCATCTCCTTTGTCATCCGCCGACGGGAGCAGCGGGAATCGCACTACTCAGGAATCGAATCCGTCCTCTCAAGGGGGCAGCATCCGCACACGAGCGAGCAAGATTCGTGCAGCACATTCGCCTGTCGCGATGGCTTTGTGGCGAAGCCCCGTGCTTTTGGCATGGCTTTCGCTCGGGGATGCCTCTTTAACCATCCGCGCTCGACATCGCCGAAGATCTTCGCGGGGGGCCTTCCTGCTTCGGGCGCTCTGACGACTGAATGGCGGCGTTGGCGTCAGGCGTACGCGTTGCCCCGATAGCTCCCGAGCCCGCCATGGACACGACAACCAAAGCGCGAGATCCGATCACCCAAAATATCGAATCAATCGCGGAGTTTTACAAACGCGAAGAGGAGAAACTTACCCGGTCGCAGCAAATAACTCTCGGGACTCCCCGTGACCTCGCGTCGAATATCTGAGATCGTATCGCTGTCCCACGCCGGTTCAGGGCCATCGTCGCCTTCGGTGTAGTTCCGTCATCCGGAAAATCAAGCCACTGGCCCCCGCCTCCGCGGGAGGCGACGCCATCAAGATGTGAGCGTTGTTCATATCTTGGCGGAAACGACGTGCTGAATCGTTACACTCGGCGCACCGCTGCAATTCCCTGGCCGTGCTACGGCAGCGCGCAGAATACCGGACCTTCCACGCTCCACCCGCGCGCCGTGGTGTTGGCGATTTCACTGCGGCTTGTCGTATAGCGATGATTCGCTTCCCCGCCGCGGCCATTGTTGTAGAGACGGATCACGGGCACCCGGTCGACGGCACAATCGCCGCCGATCACCGGCAAGGCATTGAAGGCAACGCCTTCGTACGTCCAGGCCCGATCAGCCTTGACCATGGCGCACTCGACCGGATTGTTGGTATAGAAATGCGAATCGGGACCAATCCCTGGCGTGCCAAAAAATCGGCAGGTCGCGATGCCGTTGGGGGAGCCGGCCGGCCATGCCTTGAAGGCGAAACCGGTGCCGGACCAGCCCGTGATCTGCACGCCGGCGTCCAGCAGCGCGGCTTCGGTGGGTTCCGCGGTGATGAAATAGTGATCCTTGCTCGAGCGGTAAAACTCGGTCACCAGGCGCTCCGACGCCGCGGGTGGGGAAGGTGCCGTGTAATCGATCAGCGTCCGGTCATCGCCGCCGCCCGCGACCTTCTCCATGCGGGTCAGGCGCGCCCGCCACAGCGGATCGTTCTGGACATGCGCCTGGAGGAAAATGAGCGACCAGGTGAAGATATCCTGTGTGGAGGCCACGTCGAATCCGTGTTGCACTCCGTTGAGCGCCACCAGGATGCGGGAACCGCCAAGCCGGCGCACACCCTCCTCCGTGACGTCGATGGGCGCCGTGGTATCCGCGGTGCCGGCGATCCCCAGAAACGGGACGGTGATGCCCGAAAGTCCGTTCTGGTCGCGCCCGAACGCCGGATAGAACTTCTGGCCAAAATACGGTACGTAACCAACGACCGCGGAGATGCGCGGGTCCTTCAGCACGGTTTGCGACGATTGGCCGATGGTGGTGGTGAGCCGCGCGCCGGTGAGCAGCAGGGCCGACTCGGCGCCGAGGCTTGCGCCAAACGCGCCGATGCGCTCGGGATCGACGTGGCCCACGAAATCGGGATGCGCTAGCACCTGGTCGAGGGCCAGGTCCATGCTGAGCGGCCGCAAAGCCTGCATTGCCACGTACGACTTGAAGTTGAGCAGGGCGAACACCGCGTCGTTGAAATCCTCGATACGAACGTCGGCGAAGCGTGCGTCCCCGCCGAATGGCGCCACGGTCACATAGCCGTAGCTCGCGAAGATTGCCTGCGCGGTAATGTAGTCATTGGAAAGCGGACTGCCGCCCAAGCCATGGCCGAAAAGAAGGATCGGGTAGCGGACGTTCTGATCGCGCCAAAGCGGCGGCTCGCCGCCGCGCTGCATGCGAGGTACCGCGCGTCCGGTGGGCAGGGCGTAGTCCGGACGGCCGTTATCGCTCGAGGTCGGATAACAGACCATGACCACGTACGGCACGTGTTGGCCGGCGAAATCGCCGTAGAGGGAGGAGACGTCGGGTACGGCGACGTCGAGTTGCAGGGTGTAGGAAGGCTCGGAGAGCAGGCTGGTCAGGTAGCGGCCGGTATTGCCATTGGGCGTGCCCTCCCAGTATTTCTGCGCATCCTCACCGGCGGGCACCCGGGTGAAATCCTGGGCGACGTTGGTGCAGCCGACCGCGTACGGACCTGCGCCAAGAGGCGGCATGACGGCGAGGCTGTCCGCACGCACCTGAGCGCCGATAAGAAGCGTCAACATTGCGCCTGCGACGAGGCGGAGAATCGGTAAAACGCGCGCTGCCATGCCTTGTCCTGACTGGAGATGAATTGCGCGATGATGTCTCACCGCGACGCCACCGGCCGTAGGCTCGCGCCCTACAACCGTGTAGGGGCCGTCCGAAAAGGCGGCTGACGCGTCGATCCAGCGGCGCAGTGGATATTGCGAACAGCGCCCACGGGTACGCATTCCCCGTGATCGACCAACGCTGCAAAAATGGGGACTTGGTGGTGTCGGCGCCGGGCAATCAGAACTGATCGGCTGCGAGCGCGAGCGCGCTCTCGCCACCACCGATCACGGCCTGCGCGAGGCTTTGCGCCTGTGGCAGCACGTTGTCCATGTAATAACGCGCGGTCACGATCTTGGCTTGCAGGAAGCGTTTGTCGCCGGTGCCGTTGGCAAGATGCCGCGCCGCCATCAGCGCAGCGCGACCGAGCTGCCAGCCGCCCGCCACCACCCCCCACAGCTTCAGGTACGAGACAGCGCCGGCGTGCGCCGCACGCGATTGCTTCCCGTACGCCGGCACCATCCAGTCCACCGCTTCACGAAGTGCGCGACTGGCCGCGGCGAGCGACCCACCCATCGACTGCAGCGACCCATCACCGTCATCGGCCAGCGTGCGCGCCAACGCGCTGATTTCATCGGCGATCGCGTACGCTACCTGGCCGCCATCGCGCGCCGTCTTGCGGCCGATGAGATCGTTGGCCTGAATGCCCGTCGTACCCTCGTAGATGGTGGTGATGCGCGCATCGCGCAAATGCTGCGCCGCGCCGGTTTCCTCGATGAACCCCATGCCCCCATGCACCTGCAACCCGAGGGAGGCCACTTCCTGCGCTGTTTCCGTCGACCACCCTTTGACGATCGGAATCATGAAGTCGACGAAGGCTTGCTGGTGCTGGCGCACCTTCGCGTCCGGATTGCGGCGTGCATGGTCCATCGCCGCCGCCGTCACGTAGTCGACGGCGCGCATGGCTTCGGTGTTCGCCCGCATCGTCATGAGCATGCGCCGGATATCCGGGTGCTCGATGATCGGCACGGCCTGATTCGCCTCCGCACCCTCGAGGCCGACCGGCCGGCCCTGCACGCGGTCGCGGGCGTAAGCCACCGCGCGCTGGTACGCGCGCTCGGCGATGCCCACGCCTTCGAGACCCACCGAGAAGCGGGCGAGATTCATCATGATGAACATCGTTTCGAGCCCGCGATTCTCCTCGCCGATGAGGTAGCCGACGGCACCGCCATGATCGCCATACGCCATCACCGCCGTCGGGCTCGCGTGAATGCCGAGCTTGTGCTCGATCGACGCGCAGTGAACGTCATTGCGCGCGCCCAGGGTGCCATCGGCATCGACCAGTACCTTCGGCACCAGGAACAGCGATATTCCCCTCACGCCTGCTGGCGCCTCCGGCGTGCGCGCGAGCACCATATGGATGATGTTCTCGGTGAAATCGTGCTCGCCGAAAGTGATGAATATCTTCTGTCCAAAGAGCTTGTAGGTGCCATCGGGCTGCGGCACTGCGCGGGTGCGCACCGCCGCCAGGTCGGAGCCCGCCTGCGGCTCCGTCAGATTCATGGTGCCCGTCCAGGTGCCGGCCACCATGTTCGGCAAGTAACGCTTCTTGATCGCGTCGGAACCGCGAAGCTCGATCGCCTCGATCGCACCCTGCGTCAGCAGCGGACAAAGATCGAACGCGAGATTGGCGGCGTGCCACATCTCCTCGACGGCGGTGGCGACGAGTTGCGGCAAGCCCTGGCCGCCGAATTCCGGATTCTTGGTGAGTCCGTTCCAGCCGTTGTCGCAAAACTGCCGGTAGGCCTCCTTGAAACCCGCCGGCGTGCGCACGCTGCCATCTGCCTGCCACTTCGAACCTTCGCGGTCACCGCTGGCGTTCAGCGGATCGAGCACATTGGTGGCGAACCTGGATGCCTCTTCCAGGATCGCACCGACGACGTCGGGCGCGGCCTCCTCGTAACCGGGTAGCGCTGCGACCCCGGCAAGGCCGGCGAGCTCGTTCAATACGAACTTCATTTCGGTGAGCGGGGCGTGGTAAGTGCTCATGGGAAATCCGTGTGATGGATGAGGCTGACGATGGCTCGAAAGCCGGCGCTATGGGGTCCCGCTCGCGCCGACCTACGCGCCACGGCCGTCGCGGCAGGCCTTCGGGCCCCCTCCGTGGCTACGATAGTTCGGCCGTGAGTTGCGGAATCAACTCGAACAGGTCACCCACCAAACCATAATCCGCAATCTGGAAGATGGGCGCTTCCGGGTCCTTGTTGATCGCCACGATCACCTTGCTGTCCTTCATGCCGGCAAGATGCTGGATGGCACCGGAAATTCCGACGGCGATGTAAAGATCGGGGGCGACGACCTTGCCGGTCTGCCCGACCTGGAAATCGTTCGGAACATAACCCGCATCGACGGCGGCGCGCGAGGCTCCCAGCGCGGCATTGAGCTTGTCGGCGAGCGCTTCGAGCAGGCGAAAGTTTTCGGTGCTGCCGAGTCCGCGGCCGCCGGATATCACAATGCGCGCGCTGGCGAGATCCGGACGCTCCGATTTGGTGACGGCGCGATCCACTACTTTCGATAGCCCGGCATCGGCCACGGCATCGACATGCTCGATCGACGCCGCACCGCCGGTCGCGGCCACCGGCTCGAACGCAGTGGTACGCACCGTGATCACGGCCACCGGGTCGCTCGTCTGCACCGTCGCCAACGCGTTGCCGGCGTAGATGGGGCGCACGAAGGTGTCGGCGGCGTCCACTTTGATGACCTCCGACACCTGGGCCACGTCGAGCAACGCCGCGACGCGGGGGGCAATGTTCTTGCCAAACCCGGTGGCGGCCAGCAGCACGTGGGTGTAGCCACCGCGCCGCGTCAGGTCAACGAGGGTCGCCGCGACATTTTCGGCCAGCGGGGGATCAAGATGGACAGCGTCGGCGTGCAACACCTTGGCCACGCCGGCAAGTTGCGCGGCGGCGCTCGCAAGGGGAGCGGCCGCCGGACCGGTCACCAGCACGTGAATCTCGCCGCCGATTTTCTGCGCCGCCGCGACGGTGTTGAACAACCCGGGATTGAGCGCAGCATTGTCATGCTCGGCAAGGATGAGAATGCTCATGCGGATGGCCCGCCGGGTCGGAGGATGAGGGTCGTCATGCAGCGCTCACCCGATGACCTTGGCTTCGGTGCGGAGCTTGGCAACGAGCTCCTTCACGTCGGCTACGCGCCCGCCTCCCTTGCGCTTCGCGGGCTCGACCACCTTGAGCGTCTTAAGGCGCGGCGTGACGTCGACGCTCAATGCCTCCGGCGTAATGGTTTCGAGCGGCTTCTTCTTCGCCTTCATGATATTCGGGAGCGTGGCGTAGCGCGGCTCGTTCAAGCGAAGGTCGGTGGTGACCACCGCGGGCAGCGCCATCTCGATCGACTCCGTGCCGCCGTCCACCTCGCGCTTGACGGTCGCCCGCCCCTCCGCGATATCGAGCTTCGATGCAAACGTGGCCTGCGGCCAGCCGAGCAGCGCCGCCAGCATCTGTCCGGTCTGGTTGGCGTCGTCGTCGATGGCCTGCTTGCCCAGGATCGCGAGTTGCGGCGCCTCGCGGTCGACGATCGCCTTCAGGAGCTTGGCCACGGCCAGCGGTTGCAACTCGACGTCGGTGGCAATCAGGATCGCGCGGTCGGCGCCCAATGCCAACGCCGTGCGCAGCGTTTCCTGGCAGGCCGGCAGCCCGCACGAAACCGCAATGATCTCGGTGGCAATTCCCTTTTCCTTGAGCCGCACGGCTTCCTCCACCGCGATCTCGTCGAACGGGTTCATGGACATCTTGACGTTCGCCGTATCGACGCCGCTGCCGTCCGCTCTGACGCGAACCTTGACGTTGAAATCGACCACGCGTTTCACCGGCACCAGGATTTTCATGGGGGAAGGCAGCACCAGAAGGAAGACGTATGCAGCGCTTGATTATAGCGCGCAGCGCCATCGCGACCGCCGCCGGGGGCAGATGGTCCCGCGACGGTGGGAAGGGACACCTGTCAGCGCTGGAGCAGGCGCCCCAGCCCCTTGCGCAAGTCCTCGACCACATTTCCCGGCGCTGTCTTGCCGGCGTAATCCTCGCCGCGCCGAGCGGGCGTGCCCATCGCCACTACGCACGGGCCGTCCTGGGTGAGCGCACCGAGCACGAGCAGGCCGCCCAACGCCGACAGTCCGCCGGTTGCAACCACGGCGCCCAGACGCGCCACCGTTGCGGCGGAAGTCGTGGCATCGACGCTCATGCGCGGGTCGTGCCACGGCCCGCGCAAGCGCACCAGGCTCGCCACCTGCGCGATGTCGATCGGAATGCCCTGGCGCACGCTCGGATGCAACGCCACGTCGAGCGTCTCGTCGCGAAAATCGATCGTCCCGGTCAAGGCCACGCCGAGCTTGTCGGTCTCGACCGCCACCGAGCGGTCGAACCGCGCGACGCCATCGGCGAGCGGGAGGCGAACGACGGCACACTTGAGCTCCGTCGCGCGCTCCGCCCCGTGCCATGGATTGACGGCGGCGGTAACCTGGCTCACGGTGGATCCCGCCTCGGGCTTGGCATTGACCACCGTGGCGGGGCCGACGACGAGCGAGGCGCGACCGGTGGCGGAGCTCGCCCAGCCATGCGCTGAATCGCCGCGGGCGGAGAGATCGACTTCCGCAGCCGTTCTGCCACCGCGCACCTCACGGGGCACACCGGACGACGCAAGGATCCGACCCAGATCGAGGTCGCGCCCGGTCAGCCGCATCGTTATCCGCGGCGGTTTCGCTGCCGCCTCCACCACCATGCTCCCCGCCACGCTGCCACCGAACAAGCCCGCGGCGATAGCCGGGACAGTGAGCCGCCCACCCTCGAGGGCGAAGGAAAGATGCACGCGTTCTGCCCGCTTTCCCGGCCCCCACACTAGTTCGTCGATCGCGATCTCCCCCGTCGCATCCATGTCGCGCAGCGCAGCCAGTGGCAGCGGTGTGTCGGCAAAGAGGTGCCGGCTGGCCGGGGTGCGGACCGCGCCGGCAGCGGGTGTTGCGGCAACCGCGCTCGCCGCAGCCGCCGGAAACGCCCAATCGGCAAGCGTCAATCGCGGCGAGGTCAGCGCCAGCGTCAATCGGCGCCGGCCGCCGAGGGTTGCGAGGGTCATGGTCCCGGCGACGCGTGATTCCCCCAGCGCGAGCTGCAGATCGCCGAGGACGGCACCCTGGTCTTTCGCCGACAGCTTGGTCGAGACGCTCGCCTTGCGTCCCGCGATCTCGCCGTCCAGGGCCAGTGGATAGGGAGCGCTGCGCTCCAGCAAGGTCGACAGCGGTCCCGCGTGGCCAGTAAGCGCCACCGCGATGCCGTCCACCGCGCCGCGAAACGTGGCGTTGACCGGCGCCTGCGCATCACGCGCCTGCAACGCGAAATGCTCGATGACCACCCGCGTCACCGCCCCGGTGCGACCATTGCGGTAACTCAGCATGCCGTCGTCGAGCTCGAGGTCGCCGACGCCGAAGGCGAAGCCGTCGCCCTTGGATGAATCGCCGGCTGCCGGTGGAGGACGCTCGCGCGGCTGCAGCGCGAATTCCCAGTTGCCGCGTCCGTTCATGTCGGTTTCGAGCGCGATGGAAGGCTCGGACAGGGTGATCCGCAGAATTTCGAACCGGCGCGAAAAAAGGGGCAGCAGAGCGACCTGGGCAGTGAGGCGCTTGGCGGTGACGAGACTGGGCCCGCCGGCCCACGGCGCATTGCTCAGGGTGACATCGCGCAACTCGATTTCCGGCCGCAGCGAAAGCTTGACCCCTACGCCGCCGCCAACCTTGAGATCACGACCCGTTGCGGCCTTGACCCGGTCGGCCACCGGTCCCATCAGGGCATTGAGGTCGGCCGTCGCCACGACGACGGCCCCGGCGATCACGATCACCGCAACCGCGCCGGCGGCGATCAGGACGGCAGTGAGCAAAGGGCGACGCACGCCTCATTTTAGTACGCGCGTGCCGAAGTGCGGTGGTGGATCAGCGATGCGCGGCGTTGAATGCGGCGAGCGCGCCCGCTCCCGGGGTAAGCTCCGCGGCGCCGAGCGCGTTGAGCGGCGTTGCCACCGTTTCCTGCGCATCGTGCAAATCGCTTGCGTCCGGACGCAGGTACAAGAGTCCGGTGACGATCTCGCCGGCGGCGGCACGCTCCTGCAAATAGCCCATCGCCTTCAACTTGTCCGTGGGATCGTAATCGGCAAGCACCTTGCGCAACCGTATGGTGCCGCCGTCGTGCAGCAGCACTTCCTGCAACTCACCGGGAGCATAGGTGGCGGTGATCGGCGCGCGCTCCGGCATGAAGTCCAGGCGGTTGACGGCTTCATTGTGCTCGCGCACGAAGTCGTAGCTCTTGGTCGACCCGGGGTGGTTGTTGAATGCCACACAGGGGCTCACCACGTCGATGAACGCCGCACCGCGGTGCATCACCGCCGCGCGCACCAGCGGCACGAGCTGGTCCTTGTCGCCCGAAAAGCTGCGCGCGACCAGGCTCGCGCCAAGTTGCAGGGCGAGCATGACCAGATCGATCGGCTCGTCGTTGTTGACCGCGCCCCGCTTGGCTTTCGAACCCTTGTCGGCCGTGGCCGAGAACTGGCCCTTGGTGAGACCGTAAACGCCGTTGTTCTCGACGATGTACACCATGTTCACCCCGCGGCGAAGCACGTGCGCGAACTGGCCGATGCCGATGGAGGCCGAGTCGCCGTCGCCGGACACCCCGAGGTAAATCAGGTCGCGGTTGGCAAGGTTCGCTCCTGTCAGCACCGACGGCATGCGGCCGTGCACACTGTTGAAGCCGTGCGAATGGCCCAGGAAATAGGTCGGCGTCTTGGACGAGCAACCGATGCCCGAGAGCTTGGCCACGCGGTGGGGCGGAATATCGAGCTCGAAAAAAGCCTGGATGATCGCGGCCGAAATCGAGTCGTGGCCGCACCCCGCGCACAGCGTCGAGATCGCCCCTTCATAGTCGCGGCGAGTGTAGCCCAGCCGGTTCACCGGCAGCCCCGGGTGATGCATTTTCGGTTTGGCGAGGTAGGTCATCAGTTGTCAGTTGTCAGTTGTCAGTTGTCAGTTGTCAGTTGTCAGTTGTCAGT
>JBDUCE010000138.1:0-6330 GCA_040003635.1 Betaproteobacteria bacterium | reverse complement strand
CACCATCGCGGCGCCTACCTGAACGCGCTGTCGAACATCATCGACTGGGGCATGCCGCAGCACGCGGTATACCTGTGGACATTGCCGATGTTCCATTGCAACGGCTGGTGCTTCCCGTGGACCATTGCCGCCAATGCCGGGACCAACGTCTGCCTGCGCAAGGTCGATCCCAAGCTCATCTTCGATGCGATTCGCGCGCATGGCGTCACGCATTACTGCGGCGCGCCGATCGTGCACAACGCGCTCATCAACGCACCCGCGGAGTGGAAGGTCGGGATCGATCACGTGGTGCATTGCCTGGTGGCGGGCGCCGCGCCGCCGGCGGCCGTGATCGAGGGCATGGAGCGGATGGGTTTCGACATCACTCACGTTTACGGCTTGACCGAAACCTACGGTCCGGCCGCCGTTTGCGCCAAGCACGATGCGTGGACGAAGCTCGACATCGGCACGCGCACGGAGCGCAACGGCCGGCAAGGCGTGCGCTACACCGCGCAGGAGGACATGACGGTGATGGATCCGGAAACCATGCGCCCGGTCCCGTGGGATGGGGAAACCATGGGCGAGATCATGTTCCGCGGCAACATCACGATGAAGGGCTACCTCAAGAATGCGAACGCCACGCGGGAGGCGTTTGGCGGCGGCTGGTTTCATTCGGGGGATCTCGCCGTGATGCAGCCGGATGGGTACGTCAAGATCAAGGACCGGTCGAAGGACATCATCATCTCCGGCGGGGAGAACATCAGCTCGCTGGAGGTCGAGGACACCCTCTATCGGCATCCGGGCGTGCTGGCGGCCGCCGTCGTGGCCCAGCCCGACGAGAAGTGGGGCGAGACGCCCTGCGCGTTCATCGAGCTCAAACCCGGGGCGCTGACCTCGGAGCACGAGCTGATCGAGCATTGCCGCGCCCATCTGGCCCGCTTCAAGGCGCCCAAGCGGGTGATCTTCGGCGAGCTGCCCAAGACCTCCACCGGCAAGATCCAGAAGTTCCTGCTGCGCGAGCTGGCCCGCTCGACCAGCGCGATCGAATAGGAGTGCACATGAACGCCCCGCTCGAATCGGCCGTGCAGCCGCGGGTCCTGCGCAACGATGCGCAGGGCATGGCCACCCTGACGCTCAACCGCCCGGCGCAATTCAATGCCCTCGACGTCGCGACGCTTGCCGATCTGCAGGAAGCGCTCGACGCGGTGGCGAATGATCCGGCGATTCGCGTCGCGGTGATCGCCGGCGCCGGCCGCGCCTTTTGCCCGGGTCACGACCTCAAGGAAATGCTGGCGAATTCCAACGAGGCCTTCGTCGGCGATCTCTTCCGCCGTTGCTGCCAGGTGATGATGACCCTGCAGACGATGCCGCAGCCGGTGATTGCCAAGGTGCATGGGATCGCCACCGCCGCGGGCTGTCAGATCGTCGCCGCCGCGGATCTCGCGGTGGCCGCCGCCGATGCCCGGTTCGCGACCTCCGGCGTCAACTTCGGGCTCTTTTGCGCAACGCCCGGCGTGCCGGTCTCGCGCAACGTCTCGCGCAAGCGCGCCTTCGAAATGCTCTTTACCGGCGCCTTCATCGACGCGCCCACGGCACTCGACTGGGGGCTCGTCAATCGCATCGCACCTCCGGAAAACCTGGACGAGGAAACCCAGGTCCTGGCGCGGCAGATGATGGACAAGCCGCGCGCGGTCATCGCCGCCGGCAAGCGCTTCTTCTACCGGCAGCTCGAGCTCACCACCGCCAGGGCTTACGAGGACGCCGCCGCTGTCATCACCCGCAACATGCTGGACGACGATGCCCAGGAAGGTGTCGCGGCCTTCGTGGCAAAGCGCAAACCGCGCTGGCCGGCCTGAAAGTCCGCGACACCTCCGCCGGTCCACGGGCGGGTTGCCGCGGAAACGCCCGAATTGCAAGAATGGCGCCCTCGAAGCGGGGCTCCGGCATAGCGTTTCGGAGCACCTGGCAGGCGTATTGGCAATGCCTCGGCGGTTCCCGCATAATCGCCCCGATCAGCGGGAGGAGAAAGGCGCTTCACGGCGCCATCGGTATGGCAGACGATGACACGATCCTGGAAACAAGGCAGCTCACCAAGGAATTCAAGGGATTCGTCGCCGTCAGGAATGTCGACCTGACGGTGCGACGCGGGACCATTCACGCGCTGATCGGTCCCAACGGCGCGGGCAAGACGACCTGCTTCAATCTCCTGACGCACTTTCTTACGCCCACCCGCGGCCAGATCTTTTACAACGGACGCGAAATCACGGGGTCGCGGCCGGCGGCCATCGCCCGGATGGGTCTGGTGCGCTCGTTCCAGATCTCGGCCGTCTTTCCCAACCTGACCGTGCTGGAAAATGTGCGCGTGGCGCTGCAGCGCAAGGGCGGGCATTCGGTCGATTTCTGGCGGTCCCGGCGCGTGCTCGACACCTTGACCGGACCGGCGGAGGCGCTGATCGAGGCCGTGGGTCTGGTCGAGTTCGCCCAAACGCCCGCAGGCGAGCTGCCCTATGGCCGCAAGCGGGCGCTTGAAATCGCCACCACGCTGGCCCTCGAGCCGGAGATGATGCTGCTCGACGAGCCCACTGCCGGCATGACCCACGAAGACGTGGAGCGCATTTCCGCCCTCATCAAGAAGGTCGCGGCCAATCGCACCGTGCTCATGGTCGAGCACAACCTGAGCGTCGTGTCCACGCTCTCCGATCACATCACCGTGCTCGCGCGCGGTGAGATTCTTGCTCAAGGCAATTACGCAGCGGTCTCGAAGCACCCCCAGGTCATCGAAGCGTACCTGGGGCAGCCGCATGCCTGAAGACCGCGTGAACGCCGGCGCCGGGGCCGCCCCGGCAGCGCCCACCGGGCCGCTGCTCGCCGTGCGCGGCCTCAATGCGTGGTACGGCGAATCGCACATCCTGCACGGCGTGGACTTCGACGTCGCGGCGGGCGAAGTCGTGACGCTGCTGGGACGCAACGGCGCGGGCAAGACCACGACCTTGAAATCGATCATGGGCATCGTGCCGCGGCGCGAAGGCTCGATTACCTATGAAGGTGAAGAGATACTGCCGCTGCAGTCGAACCGCATCGCCCGGCGCGGCATCGCCTGGTGCCCGGAAGAGCGCGCGATTTTCGCGAGCTTGAACGTCGAGGAAAACCTGTTGCTGCCGCCGATCGTGCGCGAGGGCGGATTGTCGATCGAGCAGATTTACGAGCTTTTTCCGAATTTGAAGGAGCGGCTGAAAAGCCAGGGCACCAAGCTTTCCGGCGGCGAGCAGCAGATGCTGGCGATCGGCCGCATCCTGCGCACCGGCGCGCGCCTGCTGTTGCTGGACGAGCCGACGGAGGGGCTCGCGCCTGTTATCGTGCAGCAGATCGGGCGCACGATCGCGCGGCTCAAGTCGCAAGGCTATACGGTCCTGCTCGTGGAGCAGAATTTCCGGTTCGCGGCGACCGTCGCGGATCGGCACTATGTGATGGACCACGGCCGGGTGGTGGACATGATTCCGAATGCGGAGCTCGATGCCAACATGGCCAAGCTGCATGATTATCTCGGCGTTTAGCCGCTCAACGCGCCGCGCACTTTTTGGTCGCGGCGCGCAACCACCACGAGGAGATTCGATGAAGGCAATGCAAAAGAGTTTGCTGGCGATGGCGCTGGCCGCAGCGTTGGGCGCCGGCACCGCGCAGGCGCAGATCTCCGACAACGTGATCAAGATCGGCGTGCTGTCGGACATGTCGAGCCTGTACACCGACTTGGCGGGGGCGGGATCGGTTGCCGCGGCGCGGATGGCGGTCGAAGATTCCGGCATCGAGAAGCGCGGCATCAAGGTCGAGATCCTCTCGGCGGACCACCAGAACAAGCCGGACGTCGGCTCCAATGTCGCGCGCCAGTGGTACGACGTCGACAAGGTGGACGTGATCGTCGACGTGCCGAACTCGGGCGTGGCGCTGGCGGTCAACCAGATCACCAGGGACAAGGGCAAGGTCTTCCTCGCCTCCGGTCCGGCGAGCTCCGACCTGACCGGCAAGGCGTGCTCACCGAACACCGTGCACTGGGCGTACGACACCTGGATGCTCGCCAACGGCACCGGCACGGCGATCGTCAAGCAGGGCGGGGATACGTGGTTCTTCATCACTGCCGACTACGCATTCGGCCATGCCCTCGAGCGTGATACCGCAGCGGTGGTCACCAAGAACGGCGGCAAGGTACTGGGTGCCGTGAAGGTCCCGATCAACAACCAGGATTTCAGCTCGTTCCTGCTCCAGGCGCAGGCCTCCAAGGCCAAGATCGTCGGACTTGCCAACGCGGGCGGCGATACCACCAACTCGATCAAGCAGGCGGCCGAGTTCGGTATCGTCAAGGGTGGCCAGAACCTCGCCGGACTGCTGGTGTTCCTGACCGACGTGCACGCGCTCGGGCTCAATACCGCACAGGGCCTGATCCTGACCAACACGTTCTACTGGGACACCAATGACCAGACGCGCGCTTTCGCCAAGCGCTTTGCCGAGCGCGACAAGGGCATTCATCCGACGATGGTCCATGCCGGGGTGTACGCGGCGTTGCTGCATTACTTCAAGGCGGTGGAAGCCCTTAAAAGCGACGACGGCACCAAGGTCGTGGCCAAGATGAAGGAGATGCCGACCGACGATCCGCTGTTCGGCAAGGGGACCATCCGTGTCGATGGCCGCAAGATCCATCCGGCGTACCTGGTCGAAGTAAAGAAGCCGTCGGAATCGAAGGGTCCTTGGGATTATTACAAGGTGCGGGCGACGATCCCGGCGGACCAGGCGTTCCGGCCGCTCAAGGACGGCGAGTGCCCGCTGGTCAAGTAAGGCGTGTCATGCGGCAACGCCGGGCGTGCGAATGCGCACCCGGTGTCATTGTCGCGCGCGATGCGGGCGCCGGGCGGCAGGCCGCTCACGCCCGCATTGTCATCGCGTCAATCCAATGATCTTCGGCTGCCTTGACTGAGATCTTCGGCGTACCGGTGCAGGCCCTGTTCGGGCAACTGCTGATCGGTCTCATCAACGGGGCGTTCTACGCCATGCTGAGCCTGGGGCTGGCCGTGATCTTCGGGCTCCTCAACATCATCAACTTCGCCCATGGCGCGCAGTACATGATGGGCGCGTTCTGCGCCTTTTTCCTGCTCGAGCTCGCCGGCATCGGTTATTGGTGGTCCCTGCTCATCGCCCCGGTCGTAGTGGGGATCACGGGCATCATCGTCGAACGCACGATGCTCTCCCGGCTCTACCAGCTCGATCATCTTTATGGCTTGCTGCTGACCTTCGGCCTGGCGCTTGTCGTGCAGGGACTTTTCACCAACTACTACGGCAGCTCGGGTCAACCGTATCGACTGCCCGACGAATTCTCCGGCGCGTTCAATCTCGGCTTCATGTTCCTGCCCAAATATCGCGCTTGGGTGATCGTGGCATCGGTGCTCGTCTGTTTTGGCACTTGGTATCTCACCGAGCGCACGCGGCTCGGATCGTACTTGCGCGCGGCCACTGAAAACGCCACGGTGGTGCAGGCCTTCGGGATCAACGTTCCGCGCATGGTCACGCTGACCTACGGTTTCGGAGTCGGCCTCGCCGCGCTGGCGGGCGTGATGGCCGCCCCGATCTACCAGGTGAATCCGCAAATGGGCGCCAACCTCATCATTGTGGTGTTCGCGGTTGTCGTCATCGGCGGCATGGGCTCGATAATGGGTGCGATCCTGACCGGCTTCGGTCTTGGCATCATCGAAGGCCTGACCAAGGTGTTCTACCCCGAGGCATCGAACACCGTGATCTTCGTCATCATGGTGATCGTGCTCCTCATCAAGCCCGCCGGCCTCTTCGGCCAGGAGCGTTGACCATGGCCACCTCACCGCCCGTGGTCATCGCCGCGCCGGTTATGCCCGCATCGGAAGCACCGGAAGCGCGCGGATTCCGGATTGCCGCCATCGTCTTCGTCGTGGCACTGGCAATCGCACCCCACGTCGGGTTCTATCCGGTGTTCCTCATGAAGGCGTTGTGCTTCGCGCTCTTCGCGTGCGCTTTCAACCTGCTGCTCGGTTTCGGCGGCCTGCTGTCGTTCGGTCATGCGATGTTCCTCGGCACCGCAGGCTACGTCACCGCCTATACCGCCAAGTCCTGGGGTCTTTCGCCCGAGCTCGCGATACTCGCCGGCACCGCCGCCTCGACTGCGCTCGGTGCCGTGGCCGGCGCGCTCGCCATCCGGCGCCAGGGCATCTATTTCGCCATGATCACGCTGGCCCTGTCCCAGATGGTGTTCTTCTTCTATCTGCAGACGCCGTTCACGCATGGCGAGGACGGCATTCAATCGGTGCCGCGCGGCAAGATGTTCGGGGTGCTCGA
>JBDUCE010000137.1:0-6380 GCA_040003635.1 Betaproteobacteria bacterium | reverse complement strand
GATCGCTGGTAGGCGCGATTGGACTCGAACCAACGACCCCCACCATGTCAAGGTGATGCTCTAACCAGCTGAGCTACGCGCCTGTAAGCGATGAATTATAGCGGAAGATACCGCGCCGGCCAAGGCGCGCCGGGCCATTCGGCAACGGCCACCGTTGCAAACGCGCACCGCGGCGCATCCCGCGGCATTGTCGTGGCCGGCTAGCGGCCCACGATCAGCCAAAGCGTTCCGATCAGGATGGGTTGATGCGCGAGATACACCAATAGGCTGTGGCGGCCCAGCCATCGCAGCCATGCGGGTGCACCATCGAGCAGCAGGACGGGACGAAAGTTCGCGCGCATCAACGCGTGACCGAGTGCGATCCCGATGAACGTTGCGCCGGCCCAGGGCGCGAGCGGAACATAGTCTTCGGTCACCGGCTTATGCGTCATGAATCCCAGCCATGACCAGCCGCGCACGTCGAAAAACGAGGACGACCAGAGGAGGCCGGCGATCACCACCGCGACGCCGATTGCAAGAGCTATCCCCGGGGAGCGGCGCAGCGGCCACGCGACCAGCGAGGTGAGCGCGATGCAATGCAGAATGCCGAAGTAGATGAAACTCGCCGGGAACATCACCCAGCTCCCCAACGTTACGCCCAAGGCGGCGAGCGCAATGACGGCGAGACGGCGCAGAAATCGTGGCGTCCCGGTACCTGCCGATTCGGCGAGGACGATGCTGATGCCGACCAGCGTCATGAAACTCGACACGATGACGGCACGAAAGCCCAGCCACCAAAGGTCGTTCTCGAAGTCGGCATTGATCATGCGGAAAAATCGCAGATCGAACGCGAAGTGGTAAATGAACATTGCGCACAAGGCGATGCCGCGCAGCGCATCGATCGCACGAATCCGAGGGGGTGCTGATTCCAGGCGGCTGATTCGCAGCGCCGGCGAAGGTGCGCCGCTCCGAGATCGGACCGCACGCCTGGTCATGGGCCGGACCATTGCCAGTCGATCACGACCCGGTTGGCCTCGCGCCTGCCCAGCAACGCCAGGGCCGCGAGCCGCGCGTCATCAGGGCGTCGCGCCTGCACGGCTGCGCGCAGGTGGCCGGCGCCAGTGGGCTGCACGTCCAGCTCGCCGTCAAGCGAAAAGTCGCCGCCACGATTGCGGAGAGGGCCGCCCAAACGTCCCTCGGCGACGGACAGCGTCAGGGAAATTTCGCCCAACGCAAGGGGCTCGGCGCCTGCAAGTCCGATTCGCGCATCGCGCCACATCGCGATCATCGTGCCGCTACCGGCGGGTGGGCGCCAGTCAATCCTCTCTGCGGTGATCTCGATCGCCCCGGCCGCTTCGAGTTGCGGCCACTGGGAGAAAGCGTTGACAACGGCGGCTGCCGGAACCGACAACGCGAAATCGCCGAAGCGGGTGCCATGGGCATCCACGACCACTCGTCCGCGAGGCGTCGTAGCGTCGATGACGCCCGGGGTGACATCGATCGCAATTTCGCCGCGCAGCAACGGTACCGGGTGCAGATGCCAATCCACCGGGATGCGTGCATCGCCCGCCGCGAGGACGCCCTGACCGTGCCAGATCGTCCCTCGTGCTTCGGACAAGGTGACACGGCCGCTGGTGACGTGCGCGATGCGCGCGGCCATGAGCGTGGCCGGGGCCCGCCAGGCGACGGTTGCAACAACAATGACTGCGGCGAGCACCGCCCACGCGATCTTGCGCATCCGATCCGCTCAAGGCGCGAGCACGAGCTCGGCGCGGATCGTGCCGGGTTCGACCCGCGCGCTCATCGTCGCTTCGACGGCGAGGAGCCCGGCGTCGCGTTGCAGCGCATCGAGCCACGTGACCAGCGCAGGAAAGGATACGGAGGCGAAGACTACATGCGCTCGCCGCTCCTGCCAATCAAGTTGGGTGAGGGCACCGCGCAGGCCCGAACGTACCAGCGATTGCTCGAGCGCGGCACGCCCCTCCACCGGCGGAGGCAAGGGCGCACGAGTGAGCCGGGTGATGTCCGCCACCTCGCGCTGCGCCGTCGCCCATTCACTGGCGCTTCGCGCGCGGTCGGCTTCGAGTCGTGCGATGTCGCGCACCAGCGGTTGCCACAAGGTCACCCAGGCCAGCGCACCGAACGCGAATACCCCCAGCGCGACCAGCACGCGGCGCTCGCGCCTCGACTTGCCGGCCCACCACGACGTCACCGGGGCCAGGGCGATCGACCGAGTAGTGACCGCTCCCGTCATGGTGACCCCAGACGTACTCGCGCGCCGCCGGGAACGGCCACCACGATGGCATCCACACGTGCCTGCCGCAATTGCGCTTGCAGATCGCCGAGCGAGGCGGCATCGGCCGCCGCGACTTCAAGCGTCCAATGTGCATCGGCGTACACCGCACGTTTCACCGCTCCGCGCGGTAGCCTCGCGATCGCGGACGACGCCCGGGCCATGAGCGGCAGTGCGTCATCCGGGGCGGGCATGCGGTGCATATGCAGAACCTCGGCGTGCCGGCGCGCGAGCGCCGCACGCACCTTGTCCGGCGAATCCGAGGTGTCGTTCGCGAGTCCGGCCGACAAAGCGAGCGCTGTCCATTGGCTGGACGCGCGCCACGCATCGCTCTTGAGCACGAGCCAATGACCGGCGGTCGCGAGGACGTGGAACGCCGCAGCGAGGCCAAGAAGGATGGCGGCCGGCGCGATGATGCGACTTGCTCCGAACCGTGAGGAGGGTTGAGACAGCGCGAAAGCGCCCTGCAGCAGGTTCGTCGCCGGCGCGGAATCCACAGCTTCCCACCGCCACGGCGGACCCGCGACGAAAGGGACTTCCGTTTCCTGCTGCCATTGCGCCAACGCTTGCGCTGGCGCGGGCCATTCCACGCGAACCACCGGCTTGCCCGGAGACGCGGCGCCTTGCGTCAACGCGAATCGCAATTCCGGCGGCAATCGCCCTTGCGTGTCCGGCATGCCCACGGGAAATGCCGTCCCATCGGGCATCCGGACAAATCCGCTTTGGGCGTCGGTCTCGCCACACCATCGCCACGTCGGATTCGAATGGGGCGCGGCGAGCTCGGGCTCGGCGATCACCCGCGAAAGCTTGGCGAGGGCGCCACTGCGATGGTCGAGCGACGCCATGATCTCGAGCGGCACGAGGATGGCGAGCAGGACACCGTCACCGCGCTGGCGTGAGACGGCGACGTGCGCACCGGCCTCGCCGCCGGCAATCTGGTCCTCGATGGCAAAACGCACGGCGGCGGCGGTGCGCGCCGAGGGTACCGGCGGCAGGCGCACGGGGATGATGCGCGTTTGCGAGGCCGCAATCACGAGCTCCAGATGATCGTGCTCCGGCCACCCGGACGCGGGTGAGCTGCCCGTCGCGAGTGCATCGCCGGGTGGCGAGACCAGCACCCAGGGCGCTGCGCGCGTGCGCTCCCATGCCGCCTCGAGCCACACGCGCAGCGTGGTCACGCGCCGAAGGGAAGGTCGAATCGCATGCACCCTAGTTTACGTGAGCACCCCGAAGGATTGCACGAGTCATTGCCCCGACCTCATTCGACGATCTGCCAGACAATGACGGGCCAATGCTCGGGTTCCCGCCGGACCAGCGCGCGGGCCCGTGCCACGGTGGCGCCCTGGCGCGCTTCGATGGTCACTTCAAAAAAGCGGCTCTTGACGTCGAGCGCATCCTCGCTGTCGAGCCGGACACCGGACGGCAGGCGGGCGCGGAACTCGGCAACGGTCGTGAACGGTTTTTGCGCCCGACTCGCCGTCAGGGCCGCAATCGCGTCGACCGAAGCTGCGTCGAGAATGGCTGCGAGCACTTCCGCGGACGCGGTGTTCACGTTGACCGGCGTCCCTGGCGGCAAGGCGGTGATGAAGGCGCCGACTGCCGCAAGGGAATCATCGGTGACGCCGCGCACCGCGGCAATCTCGCTGATCCGGATTACCGGCGCATTGGCGGTCAGCGAAGGAGAGGGACGGGCGAGATACCAAGCGTCTTCGGCGCCTCCCGCACGCACGATGCTGTCGCGATCGGTCCAGTCCGCGATGGCGGGGAGGGCCGCGACCGGCCCGCGTCGTTGCGCAAACAGTCGCGCGATGCGCGATCGTTCGACCTCTGCCCGGGTGCCCGCGTCACCGAGGGCGTTGATGTTGAGCCGCGACTGGGCATCGATGATGGCGCCGCGGATTTCACCATTGTCGAGCGGTATGGGCGGCAGCCGGAGCGCCCACGGCTCGGAAAGATCGTCGATGGCGCTCGCGCGCGCGTCGTCGAAAAGAATCTGGCGTGCCCACTGTACTCCGGCGATGGCAATGGCCTGCGCCTGAACCTGGTCCCGGCGGTGCTCGACACTCCGGCTCCAGCGTTGTTGATCGGCGAAAACGGTGGCGGCCACGGCCGCGGCGAACGCCGCGAGCAGCATCGCCAGCACGACCGCGGCACCGCGCGCACGGGAGGCCGGTGACTGTCCTATTGCAGCGCCAGCCATCGCTCGATCACCTCACCGTTCGCCAGGCGCACGTCAATGCGCAGCGCCCGCGGCACCTTGGGCTCGCCGAATACCGGCCAGCGCTCACGCCATCCACCGCGGCTGTCGAGATAGGACAGATGCATCGATGCCACGTCGGCGGCCAGTGGGTACACCGCCGGTACAGCATTCGCGGGCTGATCGAGCCCAGGCCAGTACATCACTTCGATCGCACCGGCACGCAGGCGATAACCGATGCGCTGGCCGGCACTTCCCGGTTCGAGGACGAATTCCGAACCTCCGCGGGAAAAGTGGAGCACGCCGTTGCCGGCGTCATCAGTGTTGCCAAGCCACGCCGGCTCGATGGATTCTCCGGTGCGGACGTCGCGCGGCTGCGCAGTACGGCAATCCGCCTCGAGACGCGCAAAGAGATGATCGAGAGTGCGCCAGCGCTCCGCTTCCGCGGCGAGCCGTGTTTCGCTGGTGGCGAGTGCTGCGATCGCACGGTAGCCGAGGACCGAAAGCAGACCGAGTATGGCGAGCGCAATCAGGAGCTCGACCAGGGTGAACCCGTGTGGTGGCCGTTCGCCGCCGGCGTCCGTCATGGCTGGGCAGGTTGGCCGATGTAGCCGGCAAGGGTGGCCAATGCGTAGTCAGGCGCAGCCGGCTCCGCGACTACGATCTCGATCTTGCGAAACGAGGGATTGGGCGTGCCGGACACGCTCTGGCGCCACACGAATCGCGCGCCGGCCTGGTCGGCCGCCCCCTCGTCACGACCCAATGCCGGCCAAGGCAGCGCGAGTTGCGCCATCGCCAGCCGATTCTGCGCGACCCACAACGCGAGCGTGCGTTGCTTGAGCGCGGTCGCGCTGTCGGTGGCCTCGCCGATGGCGCGCATGCCCGCGGCGAGCGCTACCGCAACAATGGCCAGCGCGACCAGTATCTCGACCAGCGTAAAGCCGCCTTGGCGTTTTCGTTTCCCCGCCCGTGCCGTTCGGGCACCCATCTCATGAACCCGCGTCGATGCGCTGCAACGAAAACGCCACCCGATTGAGCGGATCGCCGGTCACGGTCGCCTTCCAGTCCCGGACGGAGATCAACAGGCTGAATGGCTCGTTCCGCCCGCTCGGCCGGAACGGGAGAATGGCATCGAGCGGCACTGCGGCGCCGGCGTAGGTGGCGGGACGCACTTGCATGCCATCCGGGAGCGCGCGGGCAGCGAGCGCATCGTCACCGGCGATCACCTGCCACTGCGTCGCGGCGTCACGTCGCCAGAAGCGGTAGGCATGACCATCGGCCGAAACGCCCAGCGTGTCGCCGCTCCATTGCGCGGCGGCGACGGCATGCTCGAGCGCACCGGCGAGTCGCACCGCTTCGTGCTCGGCCGCGCGACGGTCGTCCGAAGCGAGGTTCGCCACCAGAAACCCCGCTGCGATACCGAGCACGACGAGCACCACCAGGATCTCGACCAACGTAAATCCGGCAACACGATGTCGCTGCCGTCGGCGCGCGACCGGTACGGCGTTCAGAGGTCCCACGATCCGACGTCGGCATCGGTGTTCGAGCCGCCGGGTTGTCCATCGGCGCCGAGACTGAACACGTCGATCTCGCCGCGCAACCCGGGATTGAGGTACTGGTACGCATGGCCCCACGGGTCATTGGGCAATCGCTCGAGATAACCGTTGGGCTTCCAGTTCACCGGTGCGGGAGGTTGCGTGGGCCGTGCGACCAAGGCGGCCAAGCCTTGTTCCGCCGTCGGGTAGCGTTGATTGTCGAGCCGATACAGCTTGAGCGCCTGCATGATGGCCGCGATGTCGTTTTTGGCAGCGATCACGCGGGCTTCGTCGGGACGCTCCAGCACCCGCGGCACCACCAGCGCCGCCAGGATGCCGAGGATCACGATCACCACCATGATCTCGATCAACGTGA
>JBDUCE010000136.1:0-6415 GCA_040003635.1 Betaproteobacteria bacterium | reverse complement strand
GCGCATGTAGCTCGCCTCGGCCGCCTCCTCGAACTTGCGGATGAGGTGCATCTTTGTGAGCGCACCGTGCAGGACTTCCTGCGACAGCGCGGCAAGCTCGGGGCGCTCTGGTGCCGCGGTATTGCGATCAATCGCAGAAATCTCTCGCATCGTTTCGAATTCCATCGTTTTTACAATCCCATCGACACAGACACGATATCCTGCGCTCGCCTTTTCCGATGCTTCACTTCCAATCGTCCGGCTCCGCCAGCGATTTGAAGGTTGCTTCACCCGACAAAAGCAGGGGGTCACTTTTGTCGGAACGAAGATGAGGGGTGCACTCTTGGCGGCTCAAGGATTCGTCCTGCGCGCGGCGCAACTGCACGATCTTTTGCCGCTCGTCGGGAGCGCAGTTGAGGTACGTCAGATAATCGCCTTTCGCAATTGATCGCGTCACCTTCGCACCCTGGGCGAGCCCGAGCGGCAGCGCGCTACGGGCGAGCGCGTCGATCCTGGATATTGCAAATCCGCGATAGCAATACTCGCCGATGGCGTCGAGCATTTCGCCCGGCGCGAGGTCACGCTTGGCGAGCACGCCGACTTCCGCCGTGGGCACCGGCAGGGGCCGCATGTGGCTCTGGCCGAACAGCACCGCGGCCGCGGCCGACAGCGGTACTTCGAGACTGGTGAGATGATAGGGGCGGAAGAACGTGTAGTACGGGCCCTCGCCCAGTTGGAGGTCGTTCATGCGCTCACGCAATCGCGGGTGGCGCATCTCGGCCACCACGAAAACGCCCGGCGCGACTCCCTTCGCCACGGTGAAATCCACGACCCCTTTGCGCGACAGGAGACCGCCTTCCTCGCGCGGGCAAAACACCTTATGCAACGATGTCACTGGCGCGGAGGGGCCGTGCATGCCGGGTAGGTCGGGAACGAGGCCGGTCGCATTGGCGAGCGCCACCATCTCGACCATGGTCTTCGAGCCGTCGACGAACTCGACCAGCATTCGCGGATTCATGTTGCGCCGGGTGGCTTCTTCCACATAAGCATCCGGCGTGGCATCGACCTTGAAGGCGTTGTTCTTGCCCTTGCCGGCGGCGATGATGGGGTAACCCAGGCCGCGCACGAAATTGACGAGCTCCATGGTCGAGCTCGGCTCATCTCCCGCACCGAGGGTGTAGACGACGCCGGCCTCCGCGGCCCTGGCCGACAGGTAGGGGCCGATCGTGACGTCCGCTTCGACGTTCATCATGACCATGTGCTTGCCGGCGGCGATGGTGCACATCGCGACTTCGGCGCCGACGTTCGGATTGCCGGTCGCATCGATCACGACGTCCACGCCATCGGCCATGCATACATCGCGGAAGGAGGCAGTGACGGCCAGGCGACCGCGTGCAATGGCACTTGCCGTCGCACTCAGGCCTTGCGCGAATTCCGGGATGCGTGCGCCCTCTCCGGCGATGGCCCGCGCCGTGACGACGTTATCGGCCACGGCGTCGGCGGCGGCGACCACCTCGATGCCCTGCATCAGCGCGGTCTGGACGATGATGTCGGTGCCCATCTGCCCGGCGCCGATCAGGCCCACCCGCACCGGACGTCCTTCGCGCTGGCGCAGCGCGAGCGCCTCGGCGAGCGAACCGCTCGGCTGAGACAATGTCTGGGTCAGCATGCGGATGCTCCTTCACGTTGCAGCTCGGCGCAGAAGCTTCGTCCGATTTCCGTCGGGCCCACATTGAAAATTTCGGCAATCGTCGCCGCGATGTCCGCGAGGCTCTCGCGTGGCGGCAGCGCGCGCGGCGGAATGCCTGCTCCCCACACCAGCAATGGCGTGAATTCACGGGTGTGCTTGTCATGCCCGATGGTCGGATCGTTGCCATGATCGCCCGTGATGATGAAAAGATCGCGGTCCCCGAGTCGCGTCAGAATCTGTCCGATACCCGCGTCCGTGACCCGCAGGCAGTCCGCGTAACGTGCCGCGCTCTGGTCATGTCCGGCGAGGTCGGTTTCCTGGATGTTCACCGCGATCAGTCCGCGCGGTACGCGTTCGAGTGCGCGATAGGTGGCCTCGAGTACCCGTGGCGTGGGCACGTGCGGCTCGAGCTCCGCGCCGCTGCAGATGATGACGTCGGCCATCTTGCCGAGCAGCACCACCGGCCAACCCGCCTGCCGCATGAGGGTGGGAACCTGCACTTCGGGACGCGAGCCGCGGGTCAGGTGCCGCACGACATACTGCTTGGTGTAGAGTCCCAAGGCGACATTGTTGACGCCGCATTGTCCGGTCGACCGGTGCTCCGTGCACCGGCGAATGTCAGCGGCCGTGAACCCGCGCCCGCCCATTGCCACGATGCGGCGGACCCGCGCGACCGAGCGCAGGATCTGGCTCACTTCCAGAATCTGGTCGTACGGAAGCTCCTCCAGCGAGCCCACGCAGTGGTAAGTCTGGAGTGGATCGCTTTCCAGGTTATCGCCCAGGATCATGGCGTCATCGACGAACAGCGCGGACATGTTGTCGCCGGCGGCCTCCACGCGGTGGCCGGCACTGCGCAACGCCGCGGCCACGTCATCGCGGACCGCCTCGAACAATTCCTCCGGCACATCCGGCACGCGCGAGCCCATCATGACGGCGTGCCCCAGATAGGTGTCTGCACCGGCATAACCAAGCGCGCAGATGCCATGGGCGGCGATCGGTTCGGCTTCGACCCGCAGGCCCGACTTGGGCGCCGCGGTGCCGAGGCCGAGACGCTCGAGGTTGGGCAGCGACAGCGAGCCGGCTGCCTTCACCACATGGCCGAGGGTGTCGGCGCCTCGATCATTGGGGCGCACCTGCGGCACATCCGGCATTTCCCCCACGCCCAGGCCGTCGATCACCAGCAGGAGTACGCGCTCGATGCCTGCCGTGCCGTTGGTATTCATGCTGCCTCCATTGACGTCGAATGGTCCGCCGGGATTTCGCGCTCGCTCGCCGGTGATTGCCCGTCGGCGGGCAGTACATGCAGCGCCTTCTGCATCAAATGCACCCCGACGCCATCCCCGGTCGCGACGTTCCGGGTTCGCCGAAGTGCCGATTCCACCGCGACCACGAGCACCGCGCCCACCCGCACCCGGTAGGCGATCTCGTCACCGCAGTACTCGATCTCTTCGACGACCCCGACAGGACCGTCAGCGCCCGCTTCTCGTAGTTGTATGGCCTCCGGGCGTGCCAGGATCAGCAACTCGGTCCCCACGACGTGGCTCATCGGCATGTCGATGCGATGATCGAGAACCTCCACGCTGGCGCAGCCGCTGCTCTGGCTCACCACGCGCCCTTGCAAGGCATTCACCCGGCCGACGAAGTCCGCGACAAAGAGACTTGCCGGCCGGGCATACACCTCTTCCGGCGTACCGATTTGCGCCACCTGTCCATCGCGCATCACCGCGATGCGATCGGAAAGGCTCATCGCTTCATCCTGATCGTGCGTGACATACAGTGCGGTAGTGCCGAGGCGCTTTTGCAACCGTCGCAGCTCGCCGCGCACCTGGACGCGAAGCTTGGCGTCGAGATTGGAGAGCGGCTCGTCGAACAGCAGCAAATCCGGCTTCATCACGAACGCCCGCGCCAGGGCCACCCGCTGTTGTTGCCCACCCGAAAGCTGTCCCGGAAAACGGTTACCCAGCTCGTCCAGGCCGACCGCCTTGAGCGCGGCAGCAACCTCCTGCCGGACCGCGGCTTCCGGAGCTCGCCGGATGCGAAAGGAATAGGCGACGTTCTCGAACACCGTCATGTGCGGAAACAGGGCGTAGTTCTGAAACACGAGGCCGATGCGGCGGCGGTGCGTGGGAAGCGTCGCAATCGAGCGCCCCTCGAGCAGTATCTCGCCGGCGTCCGGCTCCTCGAGTCCGGCCAGCGTTCGCAGCACCGTCGTCTTGCCGCACCCGGAAGGTCCCAACAGCGTGACGAACTCTCCGGGCTCGACCCGCAGGCTGAAATCGCGCACGGCCGCGACCCTACGTCCGCCCGCCAGGCGATACGCCTTCGTGAGCCCACGAATCTCGAGTGCCTTGGCCGGCGGGTTGTTCATTTCGCCGCTATCCACGGATGCCGTCGCGCCAATCGCGTCCCATGAGCCGCGGAATGCCGTGCACGACCACCAGCACCAGCACGACCAGGAGGACACTCAGCGCTGCTGCCTCGCCAACGTCGCCGCGATCCATCTGCGACAGAATGGCGGGAGTGACCAGCGACCAGTGTGGAGAGACCACGAAGATGACGGCGCTGAGCGTGGTCACACTGCGGGTGAAGGTAAATATCATTCCGCCGACCACTGCCGGCCGCACCAGCGGAAGCAGGATTCGCCGCAGTGTCTGCCCCGCGGTGGCGCCCATGTTCGCCGACGCCTCGTCCAGCGACCGGTGCAACTGATCGAGGGCCGCGACCGCTGAGCGAATCGCGTACGGCAACGCCCGCACCGTAAACGCAGCGACGATGATGAGCGCAGTACCGGTCAGGACGAATGGCCGATGGTTGAACGCCAAGGCGAAGGCGAGGCCAATGACGGTGCCGGGGATGGCCAGCGGCAGGTTGGCCACGAAGTCCATGGTCTCGCGTGCCGGCATGCGGCTGCGGGCGACGAAATAGGCGACCAGGAGCCCCATGACGGCAGCGACCGCCGAGGCCACGAGGCCAAGGCCTATGGTGTCGAGCAATGCGCCACGCGAGCTGGTGATGGCCAGGACGAAGTGCTTCGCAGTGAATGCATAGTTGATCCCGAAGAGCTCCGTCGTGGCGCCCGCCAGCACGGTCGCGTACTGCAGGATGATCACCACCGACATTCCGCCGCAGAGGAGAAGCGCTCCGGCGCGCACTGCGGGATGCCGGTTCTGTGGATGGCGGACCGACCCCTTGCCGCCCACGGAGGCGAAGGCGGTGGCTTTCGCGAGATGCTTGTGGCCGAAGAACAGCATGACGGCGGGTGCGAGCAGAATCACGGCCAAGGCTGCCCCTTGCGGAATGTCGTACATCCCGATGATCGCGAGATAGATCTGGGCCGACAGCACGGTGTAATCGCCACCGAGCAGCAGCGGGTTGCCGAGGTCCGCCAACGAGTAACCGAAGAGAAGCAACGCGGAGCCGGCCAATCCGGGGATCAGTAGCGGCAGGCTGATCGTCGTCAGGACTTTGCCGGCATGCGCCCCCATGGTCCCGGCCGCCTCCTCGAGCGACGCGTCGAGCCCGCGGAAGAGATTCAACAGCAGCAAGTACGCGAACGGAAAGTACGACAAGACCTGCGCCGCCACGAGGCCCCAGTAGCCATAGAGCGCCGTCGTTTGCAGGCCGAATACGCCGTGGGTGATCAGTCCGCGGCGCCCGTACAACAAGATCAGGCTGAGCGCCATGAGGATCGGCGGCGAAATCGTGGGCAGCAGTGCGAGGAAATGCCAGGGCCCTTTCCACGACATGGCGACGCGCGTCATCGCGTAGGCATACAGCGCGGCGAGGAGGGTGCCCACCACGGCGACCGTGAGGCCGAGAACAAGCGTGTTCCCAAAGACGCGCCGGCTGTAGGGATCGGCGAGCAGATTGGCCAGCGGTGCCAGGGAAAGCCTGCCATCGGAATGCACCGCCCTCCCTAGCAGATCGACGAGCGGATAGGCGATGAACACGGCCAAGAGCAGCGCCACCAGCGGATACAGTCCGGCCAGGGCCCACCCCCGTCCCGGGATGAGCGGGCGCGCAGGCGCGAGGCCTGCTGCATGCGTTCCCTGCATTGCGTTACTTCCGTCCCGCCAGAATGTCCTTCTGGAACCGGTCCACCAGTTGCGCTCGGACCGTGCTGCTGCCGGCCCAGTTGAAGTCGAAGTCGATGAGCTTGGCGGCGACGTAGGGCTTCACCAGGGCATGCACCTTGGCGTTGGGATGGGTGGGTACGTCGAAATATTCCGACGCGGCCAGGATCTCCTGCGACTCCGGCGTGCACGCCCAATCGACGAACCGCTTCGCTTCGTCCGGCTCCGGCGCGCCCTTCAATGTCACCACGCAAAAGAGGTCATAGCCGGTTCCTTCCTGGGGCAACGACATCTCCATCGGAAAGCCGCGATCGATGCTTCCCAGAATGTCGTGTGCGAACAGGATGCCGACGCCGACCTCGCCGCGGCCCACGAGTTGTGTCGGGCCGATGCCCGAGCGCGTGTATTGCGCGACGTTAGCGTTGAACCGCTTGAGGTAGTCCCACCCCTTTTGCTCGCCCATCAGTTGCAGGATGGTGGTCAGAAAGGTGTAGCCCGTACCCGAAGTCGCCGGGTTGCCGAGGCACACCTGGCCGGCGTACTCCGGTCGCGTGAGGTCCTCCCACGTGGTCGGTGCCTTCAGGCCCTTTTCCTGCAGGAATTTCCGGTTCGACGCGATGCCGATGAAATCGACATCCGTTCCCGTCCACCAGCCGTCGGGATCCTTGTAGCG
>JBDUCE010000135.1:0-6439 GCA_040003635.1 Betaproteobacteria bacterium | reverse complement strand
TCACGATCGAGGAACGCGGCGCCTCGGCGCCACCGCGGCGCGCCGCCGCCGGGGCGGGATAGCGGGCGGCATCATGCGCGTCAACCTTCTCTTCGGTTTCCTCGGATCGGGCAAGACGACGCTGGTGCGGCATTTGCTCGCCGAACGGGGCCGGGATGTCAAGACGGCGGTGATCGTCAACGAGTTCGGCGAGGTCGGTGTCGACGGTGACATCCTTCGCGGCAACAATGTCGACATCGTCGAGTTGAACTCGGGATGCCTTTGTTGCACGCTCAAGGGATCGCTGATGCTCGCGGTCGAGGAGTTGCAGGAGAAGGCCGGCGTCGAGCGCGTCATCGTCGAAGCGACCGGCGTCGCGCAACCCGGCGAGCTGACCGAGGCGCTCGCCGACGCCTCGATGAAGCTGAAGGTGGATATCGGGCCTCTGGTGACGGTTGTCGACGCGGCCAAGTTTTCCCGGCTCGTGAGCATGCTGGGGGAATTCTACGTAGCCCAGATCGAGAATGCCGACATCGTCATTCTGAACAAGTCGGATTTGGTCACACCCGGGCAGCTCGAGGAAGTAAGCGGGCAGATACGGGAGATAAATGCCGGCGCCGACATCCTGTTCGCAGAGCAATGCGACGTGGACACGCACTACCTCCTCGATCTGCGTCCCGGCGGTCTTGTCGAGCGCGCGCTCGACCCGGCGGGCGATGGCAGTGGTCCGTCGAGGGAGGATCGCAACCAGCACGGCGCTCACGACCACCAGCACGACCATCAGCACGACCATTCGCACCACGCGAAGGCGCCGGCGGAATCATTCGTGTTGCTCGCGGGCGGTAATCCGGAGGTTGCGCGCCTGAAGCAGTTTTTCGGAGAGCTGCCGGCCAGCGTGTGGCGAGCCAAGGGATTCATGTCCCTGGGCGGCAAGCCTTGCCTGGTCCAGTTCACCATGGGTCAGCTCGAGGTGTCGCCGGCGACCGCGCCGGCAAACGAGCAGATGGTCTTTATCGGACGGAACATGGATCGCCCGGACATCGAGTCGCGATTCGCGTTCGCGAAGCGCGCCTGAGCACGCACAGCGGCACCCACGGAGGTCCCATGACCAGCGCTGTCACCTCGACCTTGCCCGAAGTCGAACCACGCTCGCTGGCGGAAAAGGCCTATCAGCGGCTGGTTCGCAAGATCACCCAGATGGAGTACGTGCCGGGATCGCTGCTCGTCGAAAAGCTGCTGATGGAGGAACTCGGTATCGGCCGCACGCCCATCCGGGAGGCGCTGCAGCGCCTCGCCATCGAAGGCCTGGTCGATCACATGCCCAATCGAGGCATGTTCGTGTCGGAAATTACCGCGGGCAGCGTGCAGCAGATATACGAGTTCCGCTTCATGCTCGACGGTTACGCGTCGTCCCTGGCAGCGAGCCGGGCGTCAAAGGAGCAGGTCCACGAGCTGCGGCAGGTGCACAAGCAACTCGTTCGGGCCACCGAGGACGACGATATCGACCGATATGTCGCGCTGGACCGGCACTTTTATGACGTTCTGGCCGCGGCCGCGCACAACACGTTCGTTGCCGAAGTGATACCGCGGATTTTCAATTTGCACCTGCGACTCTGGTTCTTCATCTCGGAGAAGATCGGCGGATGGCATACGATCGCCAGATCGCACGAAGAAATGACCAGCGGCGTTGTCGATGCGCTCGAGCAGCGCAATCCGGAACAGGCCAGGCTGGCGATGGAAGCTTATATCGCGCGGCGGCACCACGATATCAGGCAGATCCTCTGATCCTGCATGGGGTGCGTTTGGATTCGTGCCGTCCCCGCCGCGGATCGGCGCATGGCTAAGTCCATGCAATTTCGTCATGGCTCGCCTGTCGCGTGGGCATGACCTTGGCGCTTGGCAAATCAAACGCATTGCCACGAATCGTCCCGATATACGTAGAATCGGGCGGGCACCATTTACGTCATCCATCCATTCACCTCGAACGGGAGCACCATGGTCACCACGCTTGATGTCTATGACCCGCCACAATGCTGTGCGACGGGTGCGTGCAGTCCCGACGCTGACGACGCGTTGGCGCAGTTCGCGTCGTCGCTCGAGTGGCTGAAAGCGCGCGGCGTTGCCGTTTCGCGTTACAACCTTGGCCATCAGCCCGGCGCATTCGTGACCAACGCGACAGTGAAGGGCACGCTCGACAAGGACGGCATCGCCTGCCTCCCGCTCGTCCTCGCTGATGGAAAAATCGTCAGCAAAGGCCGCTACCCGTCGCGGGTCGAGCTCGGCGCAGAGCTCGAAGCGACCGCAGTGCCGGTGTGCGCGCCGGCCGACGCGTCGCAGAAGCGTTGTTGCGGCTGAGGGAACGGGCAATGCTCTTTCTCGAGCGCCCCACGCCGAACATGTTCTTCACCGGGAAGGGCGGTGTCGGCAAGACGTCGATTTCGTGCGCGGTGGCCGTGGCGCTGGCGGATGCGGGAAAGACGGTGTTGCTGGTCAGCACCGACCCGGCATCCAACATCGACGAAGTGTTCGCGACCCGGCTCGAGAGTACGCCGACTCCCATTCCGGCGGTGCCTGGACTGCACGCGGTAAACGTCGATCCCCAAGCCGCGGCCGCGGCTTACCGGGAGCGGGTGGTTGGTCCGTACCGCGCAATGCTGCCGGCGGACGCCGTGGCGAGCATCGAGGAGCAGTTATCCGGGGCGTGCACCGTAGAGATCGCGGCATTCGACGAGTTTGCGAAGCTGCTTGGCGATCCAGCGCTGACGGCGATATACGACCATGTCGTCTTCGACACGGCGCCGACGGGCCACACGTTGCGGTTGCTTGCGCTGCCGGCGGCATGGACGGGATTTCTGGGTGCGAGCGCGGCAGGGACGTCGTGCCTCGGCCCGTTGCAGGGGATGCTCGAACAGAAGGCGTTGTATGCGATGGCCGTCGAAGCGTTATCCGACGCAGCGAAAACAACGATGGTGCTGGTGAGTCGACCGGATAAGCCCGCGCTCGACGAAGCGCAGCGTACGAGCATCGAGCTGGCCGGCATCGATGTTCGCAACCAGATGCTGGTGCTGAACGGCATTTTTTGCGCCGAGGATCAGGCAGACCCCGTCGCCGCGGCGATGGAACGCTCTGCGAAAGAAGCGATTGCGGACATGCCGGCCGCGCTTGCCCGACTCGAACGGTCGACGATTGCGCTCAAACCGACCCAGGTCATCGGCGTCGAGGCATTGCGCGGATTCTTTGCGCCGGCCGGGCAAACACTGCGCCCGCCGCAGGCGCCCTGGGTGCGGAATAGACTCCCGGCACTCGATGCGCTGGTCGATGCTCTGGAACAGGATGGGCGCGGTTTGATCATGACGATGGGGAAGGGCGGCGTCGGAAAAACCACGATCGCTTCGCACATCGCCATCGCGCTCGCGCGCCGCGGACACACGGTCCACCTGACCACGACCGATCCGGCAGCACACCTCAAATCGACCATGGCCGCAACGCCGGGAACCCTCACGGTGGGCGCAATCAATCCGGCAGTGGAAGTGGCGCGATACCGGGCCGAAGTCATGGCCGCGACGGGCGCCAAGCTCGATGCGAGCGGCCTGGCGCTGCTGCGGGAAGATCTCGCTTCGCCTTGCACCGAAGAAGTGGCGGTGTTCCAGGCGTTCGCCCGAACGGTCGGGAGGGCCGCCGACGGTATCGTGGTAGTCGACACCGCGCCCACGGGACATACCATCCTGCTGCTCGACGCCGCGCAGTCGTATCACCGCGAGGTCATGCGCCAGGCGCGAAGCGTCACCGATTCCGTGCGCAATCTGCTGCCGCGGCTGCGCGATCCGGCATTCACCCGGATCGTGCTCTGCACCCTCGCGGAGGCAACGCCGGTCCACGAAGCAGCCGCATTGCAGGCCGACCTGCGGCGAGCGGCGATCGAACCGTTCGCGTGGGTGCTGAATCAGTCGCTTACCCCGCTCAACGTGACCGATCCGCTGCTCGTTGCTCGCCGCAGCCAGGAACAACGGTATGTCGACGAGGTGACGCTCACCCATGCGCGACGCGCCTTCATCGTCGCGTGGCAAGCCATGAGTGCGGCGGGAGCCGCGGCGCTCCACGATCGCCAAATAGCGCTCGCCTAGGCGCCTCGATCGCTCGTTTCGACTCCGGCATGTCCGCCGCACGCGCGGCAGTATTTTCGTAGCGTCTCGGTTCTCAGCCAGGCAGTCGAGAGCAAGGTTCGAGATATGCGAGGGAAGCATGCGGCGCATGTCAAATTCGCATGTGAAATTCGAATGGCATTCATGCGGTTGGGGTTAAGCTGCCGCGGAATGCCGAAAGTCCACGAGTAAGTCACAACGTTCGAGCACGCAGGTCCGGACCACCGGGCCGCAACAGGACGCCGAACCCGACTTGGAGAGTCAAGTTGCTTGGCCAGCAGATCATGAGCGGGCTCGCTACGGGTAGCCTCTATGCGCTGACGGCCGTGGCGGTCGTCGTCGTTTTTCGCAATACGCGCACCATCAACCTGGCCCAAGGCGATTTCGCCATGATCGGCGCGTTCGTTGCGCTGCTCCTGCTGAAGCAGTTCGGGCTCAACTACTACTTCGCACTGGTCCTGACCGTAGTCGCGGTGACGCTGCTGGGCGTTGTCGTCGAACGGTTGGTCATGCGGCCGATCGCCAACTCCGATTGGCTCACCCTGTTCACGGCAACCCTTGGCGTGTATTACATCCTGCATGGTCTCGCCGGGTGGCTGTGGGGCCGCGACACCAAGGCCTTTCCCGTCACGTTCGATCCGACGCCTGTCAACGTGCTGGGGACCATCGTCAGCGAGGGGCACCTGTTCAACATGGCATGGGCTGCGAGCATCGGGCTGGTGCTGTACCTCTTCTTCAAATTCTCGAAGCAGGGCATTGCCATGCGCGCCGTGACCGACGATCCGGAAACCGCGCGCCTCATGGGCATCCCCGTTCGATTCATTGTCATGCTGACGTGGGCCATGGCCGGCTTCCTCGCCGCGTTCGCCGGAATCCTGACCGCTCCGATCATTTACGTCGGGCCGCAAATGATGGATCAGGTGCTGATCAAGGGTTACGTCGCCGCGGTCTTTGGCGGGCTTTACTCGATCCCCGGCGCCGTCATCGGCTCGCTGATGATCGGCGTGACGGAAAATCTCGCGGGCGGCTATCTCGGCTCCCAATACAAGACGGCAACCGCTTTCGTGATGATCGTCGCACTGCTCTCGCTGCGACCGAAGGGGCTGTTCGGAATCCAGAAGCGACGGGAAGTATGAAATTGCCTCCCGCGGCGGGTGCCCGATGATTACCGCGTCGCCTGGCGCCAAGCCTTCCGCAATCCTCGGCAACGGGTCCGCCATCGCTGCGCTGAAGCAGCGGTTTCGACGGCAGGATGCGATCCTGATGGGGCTGCTCTTTGTCGGGTTGGCGCTGTTCCCGCGAGCGCCAGGCACCGAAGGGTGGATGCTCGCGCAGGCGGCCGTCGTAATTATCTACATCATCGCGGCACAAGGCGTCGCGCTGCTCGTTGGATATACGGGGCTGGTCACGGTCGGCCATGGCGGATTTCTCGCCATCGGCGCCTACACCGCCGCGTTGCTGACGAAATTGTTCGGCGTCGACATCCTGGTCGCGATTGTCGCAGGCGGTTTCATGTCGGCGGTAGTCGGAATGCTCCTCGGTCTGGTCTTCCTGCGCCTCGCCGGCCCGTTCATGGCCATCGGCACGCTGGGGTTTGCGTTTTTTATCGGCACCGTGGTCAACAACGTCCCTCTGTTCGAAGGTCGCGAAGGCATATCGCTGCCGCCGACCAATCGCCTGTTGGGCATGCAGATCGGCGATGCCGGCTTTTACTACGTTGCCCTGTTCGTGCTCGCGCTGGTGACACTGTTTCTCTACAGCCTGTTGCGCTCCGGCGTCGGGCGCGCTGTGCGGGCGTTGCGCGACTCCGAAAAGGCGGCTGAGAGCAGCGGGGTCAATCGACTTTTCTACCGGACGCTCGCGTTTTCGATCAGCGCGTGCATCACCGGCCTCGCCGGCGCGCTTCATGGCCTCGTGATCCATTACGTATCCGCCGAGGTCTACGGTGACATCTGGTATTCGGTGGATTTGCTGGTCGCGGTGGTGGTGGGGGGTGCGTCGATGCTCATGGGTCCCTTCGTTGGCGGGCTGTTCGTGGTGATGGTGCCGTTCTTTCTGGATCAGTTGGCTGATTTCGCGTCGATCCTGAAAGGGGTGGTGCTGATCCTGGTCCTGATATTCGCACCTGCCGGTGTCTGCGAAGTCGTCGGCCGACCCTTCCGGGCATGGCGCCGGCGCAAGCTGATAGAAGTCGGACGGACCCCGGAACCCGAGGTCGGCCAAGCCATAACTGCAAATCGCTGAGGCATCGATGACCACTCACTTGCGTTGCCAGGATGTCACCGTCAGGTTCGGCGGCCTGATCGCCTGCAATAAGG
>JBDUCE010000134.1:0-6458 GCA_040003635.1 Betaproteobacteria bacterium | reverse complement strand
GGTCGAGGGTGGGCGAGGGCATCGCGACATACATCGGCACGCGATTGTCGGCGGCTGCCAGCGCTTTGGCATAGGTGCCGATCTTGTTGCACACGTCGCCGTTCGCCGCGACGCGATCGGCGCCGACCAGCACCAGGTCCACGTCCCCGCGCTGCATCAGGAACGCGCTCGCCGCATCGCTGAACAGCGTATGCGGAATGCCGCGCTGCCCGCATTCCCATGCGGTGAGATTGGCGCCCTGCAGGCGCGGGCGCGTCTCGCTGATCCACAGGTGCACGGGAAGGCCTTCGGCGTGCGCGAGGAAGACCGGCGCGGTGGCCGTGCCCCACCCGCAAGTGGCCAGTGCGCCCGCATTGCAATGGGTCATTACATTGACAGGGCCGGGCTTGTGCACCGCGATGGCCCGCAACAACGCCAGGCCGTGCACGCCGATGCGGTGATTGAGATGCACGTCCTCGGCACCGATGCGGTCGGCTTCCTGCCATGCCGCGCCGGCACGTTCGGCGGGCGGCAGACCGAGCACGGTGCGGCGCACGCGATCGAGCGCCCAGCGCAGGTTCACCGCGGTCGGACGCGTTGCATCGAGTGCCGCATAGGCCCGCGCGAGGCCTTCGTCGGAAGGGTCGCGCCCGAGCGCCAGCGCTAGCCCGTAGGCACCCACGGCGCCGATCAGGGGCGCCCCGCGCACCGTCATCTTTCGAATGGCCAACGCCGCCGCATCGACATCGGCAATTCTTACCCGCACGACGGCGTGGGGTAGCACGCGCTGGTCGATGACCTCGATGGATTGCGCGCCCGGCCGATGGACGAGGGCCCGATACGGCCCGGGGTCCGCATCGGATCCGTCGGGCGTGGCCGTAGCCGCCGAATTCATGGCCGGGCTGCACCGGTGCAAGCGGCGCGCGAACGCTTCATTTCAGCACCTGCAGGAGGTTGTTGAAGTCGTCGGTCCACAGCCGCCAATCGCGCCGGGGCCGAATGGGCTGGGACGCTTCGGCGAGCAACGGCTTGGCGAGCAAAGTCTTGTCGCGGGACAGCAGCACCCAGTCACTCTTGCTCGCCAGCCCTTCCTCGCCGGAATCGACGACCTGGATCACCTCCAGCTTGCGCTCGAAGGCAAGCGCCTCCACCACCGGAGCCAGATCGAGAAACCGATTGGTCACATGAAAGGCGATCACGCCATCGGGTTTCATGTGGCGGAGGTAGATGCCAAGGGCTTCCGAGGTGATGAGGTGCACCGGGATCGCATCGCTCGAAAAGGCATCGATCGCCAGCACATCGAATTGCTGCGGGACCTCGCGCTCCAGCTTCAACCGGGCGTCGCCCAGCGCGACCTCGATGGTGGCCTCGCTGTCGCCAAGGAAACTGAAATCACGCCGCGCCACCACCGGCACGTCGGGATTGATGTCGTAAAAACGATAGACATCGCCCCTGCTGCCGTAAGTTGCCAGGGTGCCCGCGCCGAGCCCGATCACGCCGACCTTGAGCGGTGCGAGGCGCGGATGAATGGATTCCATCAGGCGGCCGACGCCGGAGCTCGCCGTGTAGTAGGTCGTCGGGCTCCGGCGCAGGTTCGGGGCAAGGTATTGGGTGCCGTGCAGGATCGTTCCATGAATCAGCGAGCGCCGCAGGCTGGTGTCGGTGCTTCCCAGTTGCAATACCCGCAGGACTCCATAGAAGTTGCGGGTGGTGACGATGGTGTCTTCGTAAAACTGATGAATGCCCCAGATCGCGGCGCCCGCCGCCACCAGGACACTGGCCCCGGATAGCGCGCGAAACACCAGTGGATCGCGGCGCACCTGCCAGAAGAGCAGCAAGGCGCAGGCGACAAGACCGGCCGCAAGCTCGAAGTACGCGGGCAGCAGCAGCGGGGCGAGAATGCCTACCAGCACCGATCCCACGGCGCCGCCGATGGAGATCATCAGGTAGAAGCGGGTCAGGTAGGCCGGTGCGGGCTTGCGCCGAACGAGCTCGCCGTGACAGAACATGCACGCCAGGAAAAGACCGATGCAAAAGACTGCGATCTGCAACCCGAGCTGATGGGTGAGCCGCGAGTCGGCGAGCGTCCAGGCCATGATGCCGATGGCAGCGGCGGCAAGAGGAAGAAAGAGCGGGCGCCGGTACCAGCGCGAGGTGTCGAACGTGAGGATGAAAGACAGGAGATAGATGGACAGCGGCGCCACCCACAGGAGCGGCACCGCGGCGATGTTCTGGGTGATGTGATTGGATACCGCGAGCAGAAGCACCGATCCCATTGCGGCCAATGCGCACCACAGGAGCTGCCGGCGTGCCGTGGGCGGCGCTTCGAGGGCATGGGTACCCAGGCCCGGCTGCCCGTCGTTCGCGACGGACGCAGCATGGCCCGCCACGCTGCGCCATCCGGCGGCCGCACACAGCAGCACGAACGCCGCGTAGCCTGCCGACCAGCTGATCGCTTGCGCCCGGGTCGGGGTCCAGGGCTCGAATAAAAAGGGGTAGCCCAGCAACGCCAGCATCGAGGCGAGATTCGACAAGGCGAAGAGGCGGTACGGACTTGCACCCGGTCGCGTGCGCGCGAACCACGCCTGCACCAGCGGGCTCGTGCTCGACAACATGAAGTAGGGCAGGCCGATGGTGGCTGCGAGCAGGCCGAGAATCAGCCATGAGGGATTTTCGTCGCCGGCGGGCTTCCAGTGCGCGGCGGGCAGGATCGGCAGCACCGCCAGCGAGCATGCGAGGAGCACTAGATGAAGCTTCACCTGGGCGCGTGGTCGCAGGCGATGCACCGCGAGATCCGAATAGGCGTAGCCGGCGAGGAGTGCGCTCTGGAAGAAGACGAGGCAGGTGGTCCACACCGCGGCCGATCCGCCGAACCACGGCAGGATCTGCTTGGCCATCACCGGTTGCACGAGAAACAGCAGGAACGCGCTGGTGAATATGGTGACGGCGTAGAGAAGCATCGGGCGTCGCGCTGGAAGGGTCCGCCCACGATGCGCGTTGCAGGCGAGGCGCATTCTACCGTGCCCGCAGCAGAGTCACTCCCGCGGCAGGCCCGCGCCCGCAGCAGGCCCGCGCGGGCACATTCGATCAGTACACGGGGCGCGGCCGGAAATAGTCCAACCGATCGATGGAGTGCACCTTGACCTCGCGCACATCGAGGTCGTGCAGGATCCGCAAGGGAATATCGATGCCCGCGGCGCCCAGGCGCCACATCCGGCTGTAGAACTCGCCCTGGGTGTGGATGCCGTCCTGACCCACGCCGAGAATGATGTCGCCGGCCTGGATGCCGGCAAGATCGGCGGGGCCTTCGGGTGATACGCGTCCGACAAAAAGGCGGCCTTGCACTTCATCGGCATTGAGCCCGAGCCACGGCCGCGCGGGGCCGGGCCGGCGACCGGTTTTCACGAGATCATCGAGCACCGGCTTCAGGAGATCGATGGGCACGAACATGTTGCCGGGCAATGTCGTGTCGCCGATGACGGCGTCGCGCACGATCAGGGAGCCGACGCCGAGCAGCCGGCCATCACGTCCGATGAGCGCGGCGCCGCTCCAGTTCCGCGTCGGCGGCGACGTAAAGATTGCCTGCTCGAGCGCGTACTCCCAGTTGGCGGTGAAGGGCCGCCGCGACACCACGAAGGCAAGGCCGATGTCGTCCCGGCCGCCATGGTTGACGATCATGACCGGCTCGCGCTCCTGCAGCTTGCCCGATTCGCCGAGCGCGACCGGCGCCATGTGCGCGGGAACGATGGTACGCAGCAAGCCGAGGCCGGTCGGATGGTCGTAGCCGACGACCTTCGCCGGCAGGGTCCGGCCGCGATGGTCCACGACATTGACCTCGTCGGCTTCCACGATGAGATAGCCGATGGTAAGAATCAGGCCGTCATCGCCGATCACGATGCCGGTGCCCTCGCGCTCGGCCCCGAGCGATGCGCTGCTGCGCGCACCGGGTACAGCGCGGGTGCGCACCTTGACGATGGCACTGAACAGTCGTTCGCTTTCAGCACTCGGCGACGGCGCAGTGTTGGCATCGACCGCGGCATCGGCCGCATTCGCGCCGCCGGCGCCTGCCAGCGACAGGAGGCCTGCGAGGCACGAGGCGCGCACTGCAGCGCGCCAGCCGCGCGGATGCGCCATTGCAAGATCTGTCGCCATCATCATCTCCCGTGACGGGTGTGACCGCGCACCCGTTCATGCTTGGACCGCAAGGGGTAGGGCGAGTTTACGCGCTCGCCGCGCGGCGCAACGCAACGCGCTTCCAACGGCCGGCGCACCGCGATTCTTGCGGGGCGCTCCGCCATGCGCCATGATCTGCCTCTCGCGCAGGGACGGCATCGCCGGCCGAACCCGAGCGCCATGCAAACGACAAGCCACCGATGAAGACCCTTCCTGCCTCGAAACTCGTGCCACTGGTCGCCGCCATCATGCAGGGCGGCGGATGCAGCGGGCGCGAGGCCGAAATCGTCGCCCGGCGACTCGTGGATTCCAATCTGGTGGGCCACGATTCACACGGTGTGCTGCGGGTCGGCAAATATCTCGAGTGGGTACGCGACGGAACATTACGCACGAACCAGACCCCCACTATTGCGTTCGAAAGCGACACCATCGGCATCATCGACGGCAATCGCGGCTTCGGCCAGGTGGTGGGTGAGTTCGCCGCCGATCTCGGCATCGCCAAGGCTGCCAGGAGCGGCATCGCCATGATCGGGCTCCGCAACTGCGGTCACCTGGGCCGGGTCGGCGATTGGGCCGAAATGGCCGCAAACGCCGGCCAGATCTCGCTGCATTTTCTCAATACGTCGGGTGCGCAGCGCGTCGCACCCTTCGGCGGCAGTGATCGGCGGCTCTCGACCAATCCGATCTCCATCGGCGTGCCGGTGGCCGGAAGCGATCCGGTGATCCTGGACGTCACCACCTCCACGGTGGCGGAAGGCAAGTTGATGGTCGCGATGAACAAGGGTGAGCGCGTACCCGAGGGCTGGATCATCGACAAGGACGGTCGAGGGACGACCGATCCCAAGGACTTCTACGATGGCGGTGCGCTCCTGACCGTCGGCGCCCACAAGGGATCGGGGCTCTCCATCATCACCGATCTCCTGGCCGGCGCCGTGTCGACGGGCCGCAGCTCCGACCCTGCCGATCAGGTGCTGCGCAACAACATGGTGTCCATCTACATTGCGCCGGCCGTATACGACCCCGACGGCGGCGTCACGCGAGGCGCGGCGTTTCATCGATTGGGTCAAGGACTCGCCGCCGGCGCGTCCAGGGGCCGAGGTGCTTGCCCCGGGCGATGTCGAGCGCCGCACGCGTGCTACGCGGCTCGCGGATGGAATTCCACTGGATGACAAGTCGTGGGCGGACCTGTTGGCGGCTGCAGCATCGGTGGGCATCGATGCAGGGCGAGCCGAAGCGCTGATACGCTGATTCCCAAGCAAACGGCGAGATCATCATACGGGCACATCATTGACCTCTCAACCGCCAGCTCCGCGAAAGTGACGGCACTTCGCCGTCAACTTGGCGTGATCACTCTCCACCGTCAGTCTTGCGAACGCGACCACACTCCACCGTCATCCCTGCGAACGCGACCACACTCTATCGTCATCCCTGCGAACGTGACCACACTCCACCGCCATCCCTGCGAACGCAGGGATCCATTTTGACGTTGTATTGCCCCCATGTGACGAGAAAAATGGATTCCCGCGTGCGCGGGAATGACGAAGTTTTCGGTAGTGTCTCAGTTTAAGAACTACCAGGGCTTGTCACGCATTCGCGGAGAATCATTTGGCCATGGACTTGCGAAAGATTACTCAAGGAGCAGGCATGAAACGCTGCGCATCGATTGTTGTCGGATCCATCCTGCTGTCATTCGCTTCGCTTGCCCCGGCGCAGGCGTGGCCATCGAAGCCGATCAAGTACATCGTTCCCTTCGCTCCGGGCGGCACCACCGATATCCTGGGCCGCACCATTGGCGAAAAGCTCTCGGTCGCGCTCGGCCAGCCGGTGATCATCGAGAACAAGCCCGGCGCCGGCGGCGGCGTCGGCGCGGAAGCCACGGCCAAAGCCGCGCCGGACGGCTACACCATCATGGGCGGCACCATCAGCACGCATGCGATCAACGCGTCGCTGTATTCCAACCTGCCCTACGACCCGGTGCGGGACTTCGTGCCGATTACCCTGATTGCACGCGTGCCCAACATGCTCGTGATCAATCCGGCCATTCCCGCGAAAGATGTCAAGGAACTGATTGCGCTGATGAAGGCGCGGCCCGGCACGTTCACGTTCGCATCGAGCGGCAATGGCACGTCCCAGCATCTTTCCGGTGAGCTGTTCAAATCGATGGCGGGTGTGGAGATGCAGCACATCCCGTACAAAGGCAGCCCGCCGGCATTGCAGGATGTGGTGGGCGGGCAGGTATCCATGACCTTCGACAACATCACCACGGCCTGGCCGCTCACCAAGGGAGGCAAGCTTCGCGCATTGGC
>JBDUCE010000133.1:0-6465 GCA_040003635.1 Betaproteobacteria bacterium | reverse complement strand
CTGCTCGATACGCTCGCCCGTGATGTCGACGGGCGGCGGATCATCCGCGAGCGACTGACCCAGCAAGATATCGCCGAACGCCTGGGCGCCTCCCGCGACATGATCAGCCGGCTCATGAAGGACCTCGTGGCCGGAGGTTATCTCGCCATTGAAAACCACACCATCGTCGTGCGCAAGAAGCCGCCCCCGGGGTGGTAACGCTTTCGTTACCGCGCGCACCGGCGCGGCACCGGTCTGCCTCATTTGCACCGCGCATCGACCTTGCGCCGAGTGTGAATATTCGGCACATGGCGTCCTGATTGCTCCGTCTCGCCATGCTTCGCCCGTCGCTACAGTATCTGCATCGACTTCGCGTTTCATCGTTTTCACCAACGCGATCGACGCGTGACGGCAAATGCCATCGTGCACGAATCGGGCAGAGGAGCAATCATGAACAGGCAATCAAAACGCAAGGACTGGGCCGAAAGCGGCGCCATGGCCGTGAAAGCAGGTGCAATCCTCTCGGTGCTGTCGTTCATCGCCGTGGTGGCGACCCATGCGCCGGGCAACGTCGAAGAGCTGCCGGCGGCTGCGGCGAGCTCGTCGGCTGCTGCGAGCACGGAGGCGTCGGGCAAGCCTTACTACTTTCCGTCGCAGTACGAGCTCAATGCCGGCGAACCGGGCGAGCCGGCGCCGACGTTCTGATGTCCGGCAATGCAAGGCGCGGGACGCTTCCGCGCCTTGCCGCCGGCGGGGCGGTCAGGTGTCGAGACCGCCCATGCAGATGTACTTCACTTCCACGTATTCCTCGATCCCATACTTCGAGCCCTCGCGGCCCAGCCCGGAGTGCTTCATACCGCCGAACGGGGCGACCTCGGTGGTGATCAGCCCGGTGTTGACGCCGACCATGCCGTATTCGAGCGCCTCGGCCACGCGCCAGATGCGGCCGATGTCGCGGCTGTAGAAATACGAGGCCAGGCCATATTCGGTTCGGTTGGCGAGCTCCACCACTTCATCGTCGGTGTCAAAGCGGATGAGCGGGGCCACCGGTCCGAACGTTTCCTCACGGAAAATTTTCATCGCCGGAGTGACGTTGGTGAGCACCGTGGGCTCGAAGAACGTGCCTCCGAGCGCGTGCGCTTTGCCGCCGGTCGCGATGCCGGCGCCCTGACCGACGGCGTCGGCAATATGATCCTGCACCTTTCCCAGCGCTGCTGCGTCGATGAGCGGCCCCTGGGTCACGCCGGTCACGGTGCCCGGCCCCACCTTGAGCGCGTTCACCCGCTGCGCGAGTTTCGCCGCGAAAGCATCGTAGACGCCATCCTGCACGAAGATGCGGTTGGCGCACACGCAGGTTTGGCCGGCGTTGCGGAATTTGGAGATCATGGCTCCATCCGCCGCAGCATCGAGATCCGCGTCGTCGAACACCACGAACGGGGCATTGCCGCCGAGCTCGAGCGATATTTTCTTCAGTGTCGGCGCCACTTGCCGCATGAGCAGCCGCCCGACTTCGGTGGACCCCGTGAACGAGAGCTTGCGCACGGTGGGATTGGCGCACATCTCGCCGCCGATCGCCGGCGCGTCGCCGCTGATCACGTTGAGCACTCCGGGCGGGAAGCCCGCGCGATGGGCGAGCTCGGCCAGCGCGAAGGCGCAATAGGGCGTCGCCTCCGCCGGCTTGATGACCACGCAGCAACCCGCGGCGAGCGCCGGCGCCACCTTGCGGGTAATCATCGACGAAGGAAAATTCCACGGCGTGATTGCTGCGCACACCCCCACCGGCTGCTTGATGACGAGCAACCGGCGGTCGGTGGCAAAGGTCGGAATCGTGTCGCCATAAATGCGGCGCGCCTCTTCGGCGAACCATTCGATGTAGGCGGCGCCGATGGTGACCTCACCCTTCGCTTCAGAGAGCGGCTTGCCTTGCTCGGTGGTGAGGATGAGCGCGAGATCGTCCAGATTCGCCATCATCAGGTCGTACCATTTGCGCAGGATGACGCTGCGCTCTTTCGCGGTCTTTTTCCGCCACGCCGGCGACGCGGCGTCGGCGGCTTCGATCGCCCGGCGCGTCTCGGCGGCCCCCATGTCGGGTGCCGTGCCGATCTGCCGGCCGGTCGCCGGATCGGACACGTCTATGGTTGCGCCATTGTCGGCATCGACCCATTGCCCGTTGATGTAGGCCTGCTGCCGCAGGAGGGAGGGGTCCTTCAGGGAAGGGAACGAACGGTCAAGCGAATCGGGGGGCATGGCAGTCTCCATCGGCGTGCAGCGCGGCGCAGTGGCGCCGGAGACTTTCCATTATAGGCGGGACGCGCTGCCCCTTCAGGCCTCAGGCGCGGCCCGCTCGCGGCGTGTCGACCGTTCAGGTGACGATCAATCCCAGCGTACGAGCCCGCTCCACGCGGTCACCAGAATCGCCACGCCGAAGACGATCCGATACCACGCGAACGGCACGAAGTCATGGCGGCTCACATAGCGGATGAGCCAGCGCACGCAGGCGAACGCCGAAAGGAATGCCGCCACGAAGCCCGCGGCGAATATGGGTAAATCGGCAGAGCTCAAGAGATGGCGGTTCTTGACCAGCTCGTAGCCGGTCGCCGCGAAAAGGGTCGGGATCGCCAGGAAAAAGGAAAACTCGGTGGCGGCGGTGCGCGACAAGCCGAACAGCATGCCGCCGATGATGGTTGCACCCGAGCGCGAGGTTCCGGGAATCAGGGCGAGGCATTGCGCAAAGCCGATCTTCAGGGCATCGGTCCAGCGCATGTCATCGACGCGATCGATGCGGGCGGATTTCCCATTGCGTGCCTGCCGGCGTTCGACCCACAGGATCACGAGCGCACCGACGATGAACGCCGCGGCCACCGGGATCGGCGCAAAGAGATGCGCCTTGATCGCTTTGCCGAAAGCGAGGCCGAGAAACGCGGCTGGCAGGAACGCCACGATCACGTTCAGGGCAAAGCGCTGCGATCGGCGATCGCTGGCGAGGCCGCTCAACACGCTCACGATGCGCGTGCGGTACTCCCAGACCACCGCAAGGATCGCGCCGGCCTGGATCACGATCTCGAATACCTTGGCCTGATCACCGGTGTAGCCGACCAACGACCCCGCCACGATGAGGTGGCCGGTGCTCGACACCGGCAGGAATTCCGTCAGTCCTTCGACGACGCCCAGCACCAGCGCCTTGAGCAGCAACATGAGATCCATGACCGTCCCGAGTGCGGCTTACGCGGCGCGCGGGAATACCCAGAAATCGTCGGGCGGAAACTCCAGCCAGTATTGCGTGGCGCCTTCGGGTGTGGTGCCGTAGCACCGAAGCCGTAGCGCACCCAGCTTGAACAGGTTTTCGCGCCGGTCACCTAAAAACATGTCGGTGACGAGCTCGGTCGCCACGCGATTGGCGCCGGGCCCATCGGCAATGCCGGTGCGCTCGAGACGGATCACCCCGGTGGCGGCATCCCCCGCCTTCAGGGCGCCGCGGGTGGCGCCCCACGCCTGCCAGCCCTCGCCTTCGATCAGCGCGCGGCCATCGGTCACTTCGCGCACCGTGCCCGGCAGGTGATTGTTGCTGCCCATGAACTCCGCGGTGAACTGGCTTTGCGGCCGGTTGTACATCTCCTCGGGCGATCCTTCCTGCTCGATGCGCCCGGTATTCAGAAGCAGGATCCGGTCGGCCATCGCCATCGCTTCGGTCTGGTCGTGCGTGACCACGACGGCCGACAGGCCGAGCCGGACGATGAGCTCGCGCAGCCACGCGCGTGCTTCCTCGCGCAGCTTCGCATCGAGGTTCGACAGCGGTTCGTCCATCAGCACCACCGGCGGGTTGTAAACCAGGGCACGGGCGATGGCGACGCGTTGCTGCTGGCCCCCCGAGAGCTGGTGCGGGAAGCGCTTGGCCAAGGCGCCCAGCCCCAGGTTCTGCAGTGCCTGCGTGACCCGTGATTCAAGATCGGCGGCAGCGGTGCTGCGCAACTTGAGACCGTACGCGACGTTGTCGAATACGCATCTGTGCGGCCACAACGCGTACGACTGGAATACGAGACCGAAATTGCGCTTTTCCACCGGCATGTCGATGCCGGCAGTGCTGTCGTAGAGCACGGTATCGCCGATCGCGACGCGTCCCTGCGACGGTTGCTCGAGGCCGGCGATCGAGCGTAGCAAGGTCGTCTTCCCGCTGCCCGACGCGCCCAGCAGCGCCACCACCTCGCCGGGCCGCAAGGTCATCGACACGCCTTTGAGGATCGGGTTGTCGCCGTATTGCAGGTGCAGGTTTTCGACTACCAGCTTATTCATGGAGACGCACTCCAAAGCGCAGCGCCACCGCCAACCCCACGGCGACCAGCGCGATGTTGATGACCGAAAGCGCTGCCACCTGGTCGATGGCACCCGCGCCCCATAACGACACCAGCATCGAGCCAATGACCTCGGTGCCTTGTCCCAGGAGATAAACGCCGGTCGAATACTCGCGCTCGAAAATCATGAACACCAGCAGCCAGCTCGCGAGAAGTCCGAAACGGATGAGCGGAATCGTGACATCGCGCAACACCCGCCCCGGCGGTGCGCCCGCGGTGCGCGCACTTTCCTCGAGCTCCGGCCCGATCTGCAGCAAGGCACTGGAAATAAGCCGCATGCCATATGCGAGCCACACCACCGTGTACGCAAGCCAGACCGAGAAGATGGTGTTGCGCAACTCGCTCAGGTAAGGAACGAACAGAAAAATCCACAGGAACGCGAGACCGGCGAGAAGACCCGGAATGGCGCGGGGAACCAGCACGATGTAGTCGAGAAAGCGCGACACGCCGCCGGTCTGCCGGTGTCCGGCGAGCCCGATCGCCGTGTAACACGCCACCGCGAGTCCGCCGCCGACCACGCCGATCAGCAAGGTATTGACGATCGCCCGCACTTCGTCGGATTGATCGAGCACTTGCCGGAAGTTGGCAAGCGTCAGCACTTCCATGAGGTTGATCCCTTCACCCCACTGCTCGACAAACGCGCGCAAGGCCACACCGGAAATCGGCACCACGATGGTAAAGGCGAGCCATGCCGCGACCATGGCGAGGGCGACCCATTTCCAGCCGCCGAGCGGCAGCAGTTTCTGGCGCGTGGCCTTGCCCTTGACCGAGATGTATTTGGATGCCGATTTGAGCAGCCAGCGCTGGAAGAGCACGAGGGGAAAAGTGATCGCGACGATCGATACCGCCACGGCCGCCATCAGGTGGTACGAGGGCGTCCCCAGCTTGTTGGTGAGCTTGTAGAGGTAAGTGGCCAGCACCAGATGGCCTTCAGGGTCACCCAATACCAGCGGCAAGCCGAACAGCTCGAACCCGAGAAAAAACACCAGCACGGCCGCGTAAGCGAGTGCCGGAAAAGTCATCGGCAGGCTGACGTCGAGCGCAACCCGCAACGGATTCGCGCCGGCGACCCGCGCGGCTTCCTCGACATCGGAGCCGAGGCTCTTGAGCGCTGCCGATGAATACAGATAGACGTGTGGGACATGCGTCAGCCCGGCGATTACCGCGATGCTGGTCAGCGAATAGATGTTCCACGGCACGGTGCCGACGATTGCCTTGGCCCACAACGAATAAAAGCCCACCGGCCCCATGGCGACGACATAGCCGAATGCGAGCACCATCGGCGAGACGAAGACGGGCACCAGCACCAGCACTTCGATCCAGCGTTGCGCCGGAAGGTCCGTGCGAGTCAACAGGAAAGCAAGCGCCGCACCCATCGGCAACGCGATCGCCACCATGCCACCGGCGATGACCACCGAGTTCCAGGCCGCATTCCAGAAATCGGGATCGGCAAAGATGAACCGGTAGGCATCGAAGCTGCCATGCTTCGCCGGCGCAAAAAACGGCGCGTTGAGAAAGCTCTGCCAGAAAATGAGCCCGAGCGGGGCGAAGATGACAACCGCCGTCAGCAGCACGACGGTCGAGCGCGCGGGATGGAAGCGTCGCGCGATCATCGGGTGTCCCTCTTAAGGCCAGTGACCAACGTCAATCAAAACGGCCGGGGTGCGAGGCCCGGCCGGTACGGCGGTTACTTGCGTCCCAACGAGGTTTGCCACTGCTTCATGAATTCGAGTCGCTTGGTCTGGTCGAGACCGGCCAGCAGCTCGTCGTTCACCGCGATCGGCTTAACTGCATTGCCGAGCTCCTTCGAAAGGCCGGTACCCGAATCCTTGCCGGTCATGTCGGTGCGGACGGAATACAGGTCGGCCTGTTCGGCCATCAGGGTCTGGCCACGCTTGGACAGGAGATAGTCCACCCACAGCCTGGCGGCGTTGGGATGGCGCGCGTTCTTGCTCACGAACACCAGCCTGGAGAGCACCAGGTTGTAGTCGGTGGTGAGCACGACCCCGATCGAAGGATCCTTCTTGGCGCGCGAGATGGCATACGAGCCCAGGATGTTGTAGCCGATCAGGTTCTCACCCGAGGCGATGCGTTCCATCATCGTGCCGGTCGAGCTCTGCAGGTTGACGCCCCGCGC
>JBDUCE010000132.1:0-6478 GCA_040003635.1 Betaproteobacteria bacterium | reverse complement strand
CGCGTTCGCCGTCGCAAACGGTGCTCGATGTCGTGACCTACATCCAGCGCCGGCTGGACCCCACCCTTGCCTATCGCTTTGCCTGCCGCGTCGGGATGTGCGGCTCCTGCGCCATGAGCGTAAACGGCAAGGCGCGCTGGACCTGCCGCACCCACGTGCAGGCCGTTGCGCGCGACGGCGTGCTCGAAATCGCACCGCTCGCCAACCTGCCGGTGGTACGCGATCTGGTCACCGACATGCACGAATTCTTCGACAAATGGGCCCGCGCCAAAGGTCACTTCACGCCGACCGCCACGCGTTACGATCCGCTCGCACGCGTCGCGCCCGACTCCGGCAAGCGCCGCGCGGTGGACGCCGGCATCGAATGCATCGGCTGTGGTGTCTGCTACGCAAGTTGCGACGTCGTGCGCTGGAATCCGCGGTATCTGGGACCGGCTGCGCTCAATCGCGCGTGGACGCTGGTCAATGACGTGCGCGATGGCGGCAACCGCGAGCGCCTGGGCGCCGTCGCGGGCGACGCCGGGTGCCACGCGTGCCACACTCAACAGACCTGCACCGAGCGCTGCCCCAAGCATCTCATGCCCACCGCCGCCATTGCCGGCTTGAAGCGCTCGAGCGCGATGGCGGCGCTGCGAGGCGAACTGCCATGAGCACGTCCCGCCGCGAGGCGCTGCTATGGCTCGCATCAAGGGTGAGCGCGATGATCCTCGCCTTGTGCGTGGTGGTGCATCTTGCCACCATGATCGTCGCGGTGCGGGGCGGACTGACGGCCGCCGAGATTCTCGGTCGCACGCGCGGCAGCATGGTTTGGGCGCTCTTTTACGGCACGTTCGTCATCGCGGTGGCAGTGCATGCACCCCTTGGCCTGCGCACGGTGCTGGCAGAGTCCGCGCGCTGTCCGCAGCGCCTGCTCGACATGGGGATGCTCCTGTTCGCAATACTGGTCCTCTTCACGGGCTTGCGTGCGGTCGTGGCCGTGACCATGGCATGACTGCGCGCACGCATGCATTGGGGGTGGATTGGCGCACCCGGGGACACGCGGGGTGGTGGGCCTTTGCGCTGCATCGGGTTTCCGGCGTGGCGCTCACGCTCTTCCTGCCGGCGCATTTCTGGGCGTTGGGCCAGGCTCTCACCGGTGAGGCGGCGCTTTCCGGGTTTTTGGGGTGGACGGATCAGCCGCTGGTGCGCGCATCCGAGATCGTGCTGGTGTTCCTGCTGGCGGCCCATCTCGCGGGAGGCGCGCGGCTGTTGTTCGCGGAGTTTCGCGGCTGGCGCGCTGCGTGGCAGCCGAGCCTTATTGCCGCCGTGGTCGGCATTGCCGCGGTGTGCGCCTTGTCCTTTGCCCTCAATCTTGCTTGAGGACTGCGCGATTCGCGCGACTTGTTGGGAGGTTCCGATCATGCGCATACCGATCGAACGCGTCGAAGAGGCAGCGAAGGAGCTCTACATCCGTGCGCTGAAGCAATTGCCGCCGGACATCAAATCCGGATTCGAGCGTCTCGCGTCGCAGGAGAGCGGCCGCACGGCCAGGTCGGTGCTGGGAACGATGATCGAGAACATTGCGGTGGCGGAGCGCACCGACAATCTGCTGTGCCAGGACACCGGCATTCCCATCTACAACATCACGATCGGCCCAGGCGTGCAGGTCGACGGCGTGGCGCTCAAGTCGGCCATCCGGCGCGGCTGCGAGCGCGCGACCCGCGAATATCCCCTGCGCTCGTCGGTGGTGCATCCGCTCACCCGTCATAACGAGCATTCGTCCTGCGGCATCGGCATTCCGGTGATCCACATCGATTTCACTTCCGACCTCGCCGGTATTCGCATCGAGATGATCCCCAAGGGAAGTGGCTCCGAAAACAACTCGTTCCTGCGCATGGCCATCCCGGCGGAAGGCGTCGATGCGATCAAGCAATTCGTGGTCGACTGCGTGATTGCCGCGGGTGGCAGGACATGCCCGCCGACCATCGTCGGCGTCGGTGTGGGCGGCACCTCCGACTTGTGCGTGCATCTTGCCAAGATCGCGGCCACGCGGCCGCTGGGCTCCCACTGTGCGGATGCGGCGGGGGCGAGCCTCGAAGCCGAATTGAGCGAGGCCGTGAACATGCTCGGCATCGGGCCGCAGGGCCTGGGCGGCGACTCGACCGCGTTCGCGGTGCAGGTGGAGCTCGCTGCGACCCACATCACGATGAACCCGGTGGCGGTGAACATGCAGTGCCATTCGGCGCGCCGCGCGAGCGCCGTGATCACCGACACCACCACGCGCTACGGATTTTAATGCGCGTTGCAATAGTTTGATCACTGCCGGCGGGTGCACATGTTCCTGGGCCATTTCGGGGTTGCCATGGCGGCGCAGCGCGTCGCGCCGCTGCCGTCGCTCGGCACGCTGGTGCTCGCGGCGCAGCTCGTCGACGGCATCTGGCCGATCCTGGTGCTGATGGGCATCGAGCAGGTGCACATAACGCCCGCGATTACCGCCGCCACGCCGCTCGATTTCGTGTGGTACCCGTATACCCACAGCCTGCTCTTCGGTGCGCTGTGGGCGGGCGCGTTGGCTGGGGCGTACTACGCGCTGCGGCGCGATCGCACCGGCGCCGCGTGGATCGCGGTCCTGGTCCTCTCGCATTGGGTTCTCGATGTCATCTCCCATCGTCCCGACATGCCGCTCTGGCCGGGTAGCCCGCGCCTCGGTCTCGGGTTGTGGAATTCGCTGCCTGCCAGCATCGCGGTCGAGCTCGCGCTGTTGGGGGCAGGCGCATGGATGTACAGCCGCGCGACCCGGGCCCGCGACGCGATCGGCCGTTGGGGATTTCGGGCGTTCGTGCTGACCCTCGCGGCCATCTATTTCGCGAGCGTGTTCGGTCCGCCGCCGCCCTCGGAGCGGGCGCTTGCCTGGTCGGCGCTGGGGGGATGGCTCTTCGTCGCTTGGGGCTATTGGATCGGTCGGCACCGCAAAGCGCGTGCAAGCGCGTGGGCAGTCACAGGGAGCAGCGGATGGCACACGTTGAGCTGACCACACCGGTTTCCGAAACCGCGGTGCGGGGGCTGCGGATCGACGACACGGTGACGCTGCAGCGAACGCTGTTCGGCATTCGCGACGCCACGCAGATTGCCATGTTCGACCGCGCGCGCAGCACCCGCTTCGATTTGCGGGGTCACGCCGTCATTCATACGGCACCGAACGTGCGGCAGGTGCCGGTATCGATCGAGCACCCGGTGGGCTACGCGCCGGTGTGCGTAGGCACCACCACCAGTGCGCGCATGGAACGCTTCACCGCGCCCCTGATGGCGCAGCATGGGGTGCGGATCATCATCGGCAAAGGCGGACTGGGTCCGGCATCGCAGGCCGCGTTCGGCGAGCATGGGGGCGTTTATCTTGCCATCATCGGCGGCACCGCGGCGCTGGAAACGACCTGGATCGAGGCGATCGAGGACGTGGATCTCGACGACCTCAACCCGGAAAGCCTGTGGCGATTTCGCATTCGCGATTTCGGGCCACTGCGGGTTGCGATGGACGCCCACGGCGGCAGTCTCTACGATGCGGTGAGCGCAAACGCGGTGGCAAAGCGGGCGGCGGTACTCGCGCGGCTGGGCGTCAAGGCGTGACTTCGGCCCCGATGCAGCAGGTCAAAACGGACCTGCTCATCCTGGGTGCGGGCGGCGCAGGACTCTTTGCGGCGCTGCATGCCCATCGCGCCAATCCGGCATTGCACATCACCATCGCGGTCAAGGGATTGCTCGGAAAATGCGGCTGCACGCGCATGGTCCAGGGTGGATACAACGTGGCGCTTGCGCCGGGCGATTCGATCGAGCGGCATTTCATGGACACGATCGAAGGCGGCAAGTGGCTGCCCAACCAGGATCTTGCCTGGACGCTCGTGAATGGCGCGGTCGAGCGCATTCACGAGCTCGAAAACGAGCTTGGCTGCTTTTTCGACCGCAATCCCGATGGCAGCGTGCATCAGAAGGCGTTTGCCGGGCAGAGCTTCGACCGCACGGTGCATAAAGGCGACCTGACCGGCATCGAGATCATGAACCGGCTTTCGGAGCAGGTGTGGGCGCGCGGCATCCATCGTCTCGAAGAGCATCGCGCGCTCGATTTCATCAGCGGGAATGACGGCGGCCTGGCCGGCGTGCTGCTGGTCGACGTTCGTACCGGTGGTTACCTTTTCGTGCAGGCGCGCGCGGTGCTGCTGGCGACCGGTGGCGGGCCCACCATGTACCGTTTTCACACGCCCTCCGGTGACAAGAGTTGCGACGGTCTCGCCATGGCCCTTCGCTGCGGATTGCCGCTGCGCGACATGGAAATGGTGCAATTCCATCCCACCGGCCTCCTCGCCGGCGTTGACACCCGCATGACCGGCACCGTGCTGGAAGAAGGATTGCGCGGGGCCGGGGGTTATCTGCTCGACGGCGCCGGCGAGCGGTTCATGCAGCGCTACGATGAGCGCGGCGAGCGGGCAACGCGCGACATCGTCTCGCGCGGCATCTATGCCGAGATGCGCGCCGGCCGCACCACGCCCAATGGCGGCGTCTGGCTCAGCATGGGACATCTCGGGCCGGACAGTGTGCGCCGGCAATTCAAGGGCATGGTCGAGCGCTGTACCGATTGCGGCTTCGACCTCGCAGCCGGCCGGGTGGAGGTGGTGCCCACCGCGCATTACATGATGGGTGGGGTCGAGTTCGACGCGGATGGCAGCACCGAGCGCGCGGGACTCTTTGTCGCCGGTGAAGATTCCGGCGGCGTGCACGGCGCGAACCGGCTCGGCGGCAACGGGGTCGCCAACTCCACGGTGTTCGGCGGCATCGCCGGTGACACCATTGCGCGCTGGCTCTCTTCCGCAGGCACGTGGCGCGAGCCGCAAGCCGATGCCCTGGCGCGCGCGACGGAGCGGGGCGATGCGCCCTTCCGTGCGGCAAATCATTACGATCCAATGGCGCTCGAACGCGTACGCGAGCGGCTCTATCAGGTGATGTGGGACGATGCCGGCATTGTTCGTGACGCCGCGGGCCTGGAACGCGCGGCCCGTGCACTGGTCGAGCTCCGGAACGAGTTGCACGCGGTCGCCTTGCCGGTCGGGCAATCGCGCTGCTACAACCTCACCTGGCACGACTGGCTCAACCTGGCGAGCCTGATCGACGTGTCCAAGGTAATCGTGCGTGCCGCGCAGGCCCGCGACAATTCGCGGGGTGCGCATTTCCGTGCTGATTTCCCGGAGGCGGGCGATCTCGCTGCCTCGACCTTCACGCGGGTGCGCGCCGAGCCGGGTCGGGAGCTTGCCGTCGAGCGCGTACCGGTGGCGTTCACCCGCGTTCGCCCGGGCGAATCGCTGCTCGCTCCTTGAGCTTTCGCCGCCGCTTGACACGGTCTCAAGAATTCGATAATATTGGAAATATCGTACATAAAGGAGACCACCCGATGAAACGCTTCCACGTACACGTTGCCGTTGCCGACCTGGGCAAAAGCATCCGCTTCTACTCGCAACTTTTCGCCTCGGAACCCGCGGTGGTCAAGCCGGATTACGCCAAGTGGATGCTGGACGACCCGCGAATCAACTTCGCGATCTCCCGCCGGGGAGGCGAGCCCGGCATCAATCATTTGGGCTTGCAGGTGGATAGCGGCGATGAACTGGAGGAGGTCCATGGCCGGCTGGAGCAAGCGGAAGGCGCGATCGTGGCGGAAGACGGGATCTCCTGTTGCTACGCCAAGTCGGACAAGTACTGGATCACCGACCCGCAAGGCATCGCGTGGGAGACATTTAACAGCCTCGGCAGCGTGCCGTTTTACGGCGAGGCGGATTCCGGTTTGTCCCCGGTCGAAGCCACTTGCTGCGCTCCGGAGGTGGCAACGGGGGCGATGCCGGCACCCAAGGCGGCCGCAAAGGGCTGCTGCGCACCCACGGCCGCAAAGGAAGCCTGAATCGCACGCCGAAGGCTGATCGCGGTGGCGGCAGACAGCGGGCCGGATAGCCACCGCGCGAAGAATATTGCGGGAGCAGCAACGCGGTCCCCGGCGCTTCCGCCGTCAACCGTTGCGCGAGATTCATTGCCTGCCGATGTCCTGGATCTTCTTTTGGAGCACCAGGCGATCCAGCTTGGCCAGCGGCAGGCTGGTAAAGAGCTCGATGCGACGCTTCAGGATAAGGGCGACGCGTGAAAACTCTCGCATCTTCGCTTCCTCGGTCCCCTCGAACAATGACGGGTCTTCGACGCCCCAATGCGCCGTGATCGGCTGCCCCGGCCACACCGGGCAAACCTCGCCCGCGGCGTTATCGCAGACGGTAAAGACAAAATCGAGCCTGGGTGCTCCGGGTTTCGCGAACTCGGACCAGTCCTTGCTATGGAGGCCCTCGGTTGGCAGACGAAGCAGTCGACCGCGCACGCCTGCCCCTGACAGCAGTTCTCCGTCAGGTAGGCCGAGAGGCTGTTCATTGCCACGTAGTTCGCCGAGTAGTAGATGAACCGACCGTCCGGTCGCGCG
>JBDUCE010000131.1:0-6517 GCA_040003635.1 Betaproteobacteria bacterium | reverse complement strand
AGCGTGAAAACGATCATCGACCGGCGCACCGGCAGCATGCGACCCGGCGACGTGTTCGTGCTCAACGCGCCTTACAACGGCGGCACGCATTTGCCCGACGTCACGGTGATCGCCCCGGTGTTCCTGGACCCGCAAGCGCCAAGCGCGACGTCATTCCCGCCCCCGCGGGAATCCACCTCTATCAGCGAAGAGAAAATGGGTCCCCGCGGTCGCGGGGATGACGACATCAACGCCCGGCGCTCGGCGCGAGAGTCCAGCGTGGGCGCGCCGGAATTCTTCGTGGCCTCGCGCGGACATCATGCCGATATCGGCGGCACCACCCCCGGCTCCATGCCCCCGGACTCGACGTGCGTCGACGAGGAGGGCGTGCTGCTCGACAACGTGGCGCTGGTGGCGCAGGGCCGCTTCCTCGAAGCCGAGATGCGCGCGATCCTCTTGGGCGGACGCTATCCGTGCCGCAACGTCGACCAGAATCTCGCCGATCTGCGCGCCCAGGTTGCGGCCTGCGCCAAGGGCGCCGAAGAGCTGCGCCGGATGGTGGCGCATTTCGGGCTGGCGGTCGTGCGGGCTTACATGCAGCACGTGCAGGACAATGCGGAGGAGGCGGTGCGCCGCGTGCTCGACGTCCTGCGCGACGGCCACTTCGAATACGAGATGGACAGCGGCGCCAGGATCGTCGTGACCATCGGTATCGACAAGGCGGCGCGCACCGCCACCATCGATTTCACCGGCACCAGCGCGCAGCAGCCCACCAACTTCAACGCTCCCTCGGCGGTGTGCAAGGCGGCCGTGCTTTACGTGTTTCGCACCTTGGTCGACGACGACATTCCGATGAACGCGGGTTGCCTGAAACCGTTGTCGATCGTCATTCCGGAGGGTTCGATGCTGGCCCCGCGTTATCCTGCGGCGGTGGTGGCCGGCAACGTCGAAACGTCGCAGGCCATCACCGATGCGCTCTATGGCGCGCTCGGCGTGCTCGCCGCATCGCAGGGCACCATGAACAATTTCACCTTCGGCAACGATCGTTACCAGTACTACGAGACGATCTCCGGCGGCTCGGGCGCGGGTCCGGATTTCGACGGGGCGAGCGTGGTGCAGACCCACATGACCAACTCGCGGCTCACCGACCCGGAGGTGTTGGAGTGGCGATTTCCGGTGCGCCTCGATTCTTTCTCGATCCGTTCCGGCAGCGGCGGCCCGGGACGGCATCGCGGCGGCGACGGAGGCGACCGGCGGGTGCGCTTTCTCGAGCCCATGACGGCGGTGATGCTCGCCAACCATCGCCGCGTGGCACCGTTCGGCGTTGCCGGTGGTGCGCCGGGGGCCCTCGGTCGCAACTGGGTGGAGCGCGCCGACGGCAGCCGCGAGGAATTCGGGGCGACGTGCGCCGTGGAGATGGCTGCGGGAGATGTATTCGTCATCCAGACGCCGGGTGGCGGGGGTTTCGGCGGGGCATAATTACGCTTTCACCAGCGGGAACCGCCATGGCCAGCATCTATGACTTTACCGTCGACGACATCAAAGGCAAGCCGGTGCCGCTCGACCGCTACAAGGGCCGCGTGCTGCTCTTCGTCAATACCGCCAGCGAATGCGGCTTCACGCCGCAGTACAAGGGGCTCGAGGCACTGTACGAGAAATACCAGCCGCGCGGCCTGGAGATTCTCGGCTTTCCCTGCAACCAGTTCGGGTCGCAGGAGCCTGGCAGCGAAGACGCGATCGCCTCGTTCTGCGAGGTCAACTACGGCGTGACGTTTCCCCTTTTCGCCAAGGTAGACGTCAACGGCGATGACGCCGCACCGCTCTATCGCCTGCTCAAGAAATCCAGGCCGGGGCTCCTGGGCTCGGAAGCGATCAAATGGAATTTCACCAAGTTCCTGGTCGATCGCAGCGGCCGAGTGATCGAGCGTTACGCGCCCAACGCCGAGCCCGCGAGTCTCGCCGGTGACATCGAGAAACTGCTCTGATACGAGTGCCGCGCGGGTATCTCCCATCCATCTCCCATGGGAATCGAGCGCGACGGCGTTGCGCGGGCTGTTGCAGTTTCGCATCTTGAAACCGCGTGCGAGCGGGTTTTGGCCCGCAGGCATTGGCGCCTCGTGAATCCCGCGCGTAGAATCGAAAGCAACCGTGCTGCTGCCTGGGCCCCCACCACCATGACGCCATTCCCCAACCACTCGATCTCCACCGCTGCGTTCGTGCTGCGGCCGGACGCGTTGCGCGGCGTCATGGGTCTCGCGTTTCGAGGCCGAGACAGCGCGCCGTTGCCGCCGTTGCGTTTGGACGCACTCGGCGTCCGCCGCACGATTCCGCGGTAACCGTCCGGCCGGATTTCCCGCCGGGCATCAGGCGGGAATCCTCATCTTGTAGTTTCCCTGCCTGTTGTTTTCACGTTTGCCGCGCGCATCGGTGCGCGCGGCATTGCCGCTTATCGCGGCGTAGAACAAGGGCACCATCATGTGGTATCTGAAGCGTCTCGCCAATCGTCTCGGACGCGGCCTGTGGCGCGATGCGGAGTTCGTGAAAGTGTGGACGTCGATGACGGTGACGTCGTTCGGCGCGCAGGTCACGAACCTGGCACTGCCGCTGACGGCGGCCGTGCTGCTGTCCGCCACGCCGATGCAGATGGGCGTGCTGGTCGCGCTCGAGACGTTGCCCTTTGCGCTGGTGAGCCTGCACGCCGGGGTGTTGATCGACCGGATGCGCAAGCTGCGGCTCGTCATCATCACCGACATCGGTCGGGCGATTGCGCTGCTCGCCATTCCGGTCGCCGCGCTGCTGCACGTTTTGTCGATCGAGATGCTGTTCGTGGTCGGCTTCCTGTGCGGAATCCAGAATGTCATCGGCGGCGCCGCCTATCAGGTCCTGATTGCCAGGATGGCGGGGCGCGAGCGGCTGGTCGAAGCCAACGCCAAGATCACCTTGGGCGAAACCTCCGCTGCGCTGGTGGGCCCGGGGCTGGCGGGGGCGTTGATCCAGGCGCTCACGGCCCCGTTGGCGATTGCCGTCGATGCGGTGGCGTTTCTCGGGGCGGTGCTCCTGCTGCGACGCGTGCGCTCGCCGCACGATGTGCCGCATGTTCGCGGCAAGGCCGCCATCGGCCGGGAGATCGGCGAAGGCTTCCGGCTGGTTCGCGGCAACCCAACGCTTTGGGCGCTGGCATGGCTCGCCGGCCTGTGGCAGTTTCTGCACCACATGCAGATCGCGGTGCTGATCCTGTTCGCGACCCGCGATCTCGATCTGTCCGCGGGCAGTCTCGGGATTGCTTATGCCTGCGGGGGCGCCGGTTGCGTGGTCGCCGCGGCGATGGCGGAGCGGCTTTCGGCGCGACGCGGCGTGGGTCCGCTGATCGTGCAGGCGCTTTTCCTCACGGCGCTCGGGTGGGCCGCGTTCGGCCTGATCGAGGGCCCGCGCTGGCTCGCCCTGGTCCTCCTGGCGGCGGCGATGTTCGTGTTCGACTTCGGGGCGGTGCTCTACGGGATCAATTATCTGTCGTTGCGGCAGGCGATCACGCCCGACCGGCTGCTCGGGCGGATGACATCGACCATGCGCTTCCTGAGCGTTGCGGCGGCGCCGCTGGGGTCGCTCATCGGTGGCGCACTGGCCACCGTCGTGGGCTTGCGGGCGACGCTATTGATCGTCGGGATGCTGGGATTGTTGCTGGCTGCCGGCGCCAGGATTTATTCGCCGGTTCGCAGGCACCGCCGGTTGCCGCTGCCCACGTTCGAGTAAGGGGCCCGACCAGCGGGGCCCAACAAGTGGGGCCCGACAAGCGGGGCTCAACCAACGGGCGGCCATGATGGCCGCCCGTCATGCCGGTCGATCAATGGCTTTGCCGGCCTTCAGCAATCGTACGCCGCATCATCGAGGGTGCCGAGATGGCGCGGGGCGCGCAGCGCAGGCGAGGTCCGGTTGGCGTTGATGTGCTCCAGGCTGGCCCTGGCTTCGGCGCGGGCGAGGCTGTCCTCCGTGGACCGCCGATCAGTGCGACCTTCAACCACGACTGCCTTGCATTCGCGCGCTGCGCGGTCGGTGGCGTACATGTTGTCGCCGGGCGCCGAAGCGCAGCCGGTCAGCGCAACGAACGGCGCAATGATTACAATCGACTTGACGTTCATGATGTCTCCCGTTGGTCCCCAAGCTCCCACCCGCAAGTTTTGGCTCGCCCCCGGGTAGGTGCCAATGGTGGAGCTTCCAGAGGTTGGACGCCACCGGGCGCAAAAATGTTCCGCATCAGGTGAGCGCGCGCTCCAACGCCGTTTCGAGTCGCCCCAACCCCTCCAGGATCTCGTCGAGGCTGATCACGAGCGAGGGTGCGATGCGCACCACGTCAGGACCGGCCATCAGCACCAGCAACCCGGCATCCCCTGCCGCCTGCATCACCTGCGCGGCCTTGTTTTTCCATGGCGCATCGAGCTCGCATCCGATCCACACGCCTTCCCCGCGCAAATCGGCAAAGACGCGGCGACGGCCATTGATCGCTTTCAGGCCCTCCATGAACAAGGCATGGCGCGCCTTGACGCCATCGAGCACTTCAGGGGTGTTGATGACGTCGAAGACCGCGCCCGCCACCGCACAGGCGAGCGGATTGCCGCCATACGTGGTGCCATGCACCCCCACCGAGAACGCGCTGGCGATCCTGGCGGTCGTCAGCATGGCGCCGATGGGGAATCCCCCGCCGAGCCCTTTGGCGCTGGTGAGGATGTCGGGCACCACCCCTTTTTGCATGTACGAGAACAGCGTGCCGGTGCGCCCCATGCCGCTCTGGATCTCGTCGAGAATGAAGAGCGCATGATGGGCATCGCACAGCGCACGGGCGGCCTGCAGATATTCGGGACGGCCCGGGATCATGCCGCCTTCGCCCTGCATCGGCTCCAGAATGACCGCGCAAACATCCTTGCCGCCGTTGCCGGCAAACGCGGCTTCGAGGGCACCAATATCGTTGTAAGGGAGATGGACGAACCCGGCGGGGTTGGGACCAAAGCCCGTCGCATATTTGGCCTGTCCGCCCGCGGTCACCGTGAACAGCGTGCGACCGTGAAAGGCATTGAGGGTCGAGATGACCTTGAATTTTTCCGGCCCGAACCGGTCGTGCGCATGGCGGCGGGCGAGCTTCAATGCCGCTTCGTTGGCCTCGGCGCCGGAATTGCAGAAGAACACGCGCTCCGCAAACGTGCTTGCGGTAAGGCGCTTGGCAAGACGCAACGCGGGTTCGTTGGTCATCCAGTTCGAGACGTGCCAGATGCGCCGCGCCTGCTCTTCGATCGCCTTGACCATCGCCGGATGGCAATGACCGAGGGCGGTGACCGCCACGCCACCCGCGAAGTCGATGTACATCCGGCCTTCCTGATCCCAGACTCGCGAGCCCTCGCCGCGCACGGGCAGGAACGGCGCGGGCGCAAAGCACGGCACCATTACCTCGTCGAAGGTCGCCCGGTCCACGGGCAGCGCCGCCGCACCGCTCGGCGCGGGCGCGACATTACGCCGCGACGAAACAGCAATGGCGGCTTGGGCGGCAGCAGGCAACGGTGGCATTGCAGGTCCTTTCAGAGCGCCGCGATCACCTGGATCTCGATGCGATAGCCTGGCGCAGCGAGGGCCGCGCCCACCGTCGCACGGGCGGGCGCATGCCCCGGTGCGAGCCACGGCTCCCAGAGCGCATTCATGGCGGCGAAATCGGCCATGTCGGGCAGAAAGATGGTGCAGGAAAGAAGCTTCGACTTGTCGGTGCCCGCTTCGCCCAGCAAGTGATCGATCTGCGCCAGGATCTGTTTGGTCTGACCGGAGATATCCGCGGTGGCGTCGTCGGCGACCTGGCCGGCAAGATAAACGGTCTGTGAAGCGCCATGAATGACCATCTGCGCAAGCCGCTTGCCGACATGGCGGCGATCGATTGTCATGATGCTATCCTGTCGCGGGTTGTGGATGGAATCGTTCGACGCATTGTAGACGAAGCCGGTGCCTGCTCGGCGGCCGATGCGATCGTCCCCTCCGCATTTCGTCATGACTCCACGCAGCGTCCTCTTCACGGCGGCTTGCCTCCTCTTTCTCGCGGTGGCCGCCGGTGCCTTCGGCACACGCGCTGCGCACGCGACTCCCGCCTGATTTGCTCGGCGTTTTTCAGACCGCGGCGCAATACCATTTGCTGCACGCGCTGGGTCTGCTGGCAATCGGGATCCTCTGGTTGCACTGGCCGGAGGAGAGCCGGGGGCTGGCGTGGTCGGCGCTTTTTCTGTTCGCCGGCATCGTGCTCTTTTCGGGCAGCCTGTATGTGCTCGCGATGACCGGCATGCGTGGATTGGGGGTGGTTACACCGATCGGCGGCTTGGCACTGCTTGCGGGCTGGGCGACCCTCGCCTGGACCGTTCTGCGGCATTGAGATACCCGCGAGTTGAATCGTATCCACCGGCGCTTGTGGCCATGGGCCTGCGTCGCGCAACGGCCTATACTTTGGGCGTGACCTTCACCAGCCCATCATCGTCATCGCGGCATTCCTTCGTCATCGCGGATAGCGATTCCC
>JBDUCE010000130.1:0-6556 GCA_040003635.1 Betaproteobacteria bacterium | reverse complement strand
CCACCGGCCGACGCTAAACTGTGAGATTCGTCGAGTGGCCATCGTGCGCGGGCGCTAGGCAGCAGGCGCCGGCCATGCTCCTGCAGCGACGCGCAGGGCGTTGCACCGACGTGCAGTGCGAAGCGATCGCGGGTGAAGTAGGTGGCAACTTCGATGGGAGCCGGGGATATCTCCATGCAACGGCAACGAAGATCTTTTCTGCAGGCCTCCGCGGTCGCAGGACTCCTGATCGCGGGCCGCCGGGTCGAAGCCGCAGATCTTCCGGCGCGGCTGCCGGGGCGCGTGATCGTCATCGGCGGCGGCTACGGTGGTGCCACCGTAGCCAAATATCTGCGCCTGTGGAGCGAGCGCAAGCTCGACGTGACCCTGATCGAAACCAATCCGGCATTCGTGTCATGCCCGCTGTCCAACCTGGTTCTGGGTGGAAGCAAGACTCTCGGCGACATCACCGTACCCTATGACAACCTCATACAACGTCATGGCGTGAAAGTCGTCCGTGACACCGCCATCGATGTCGATGCCGCGCGCCGCACCGTCAGGCTCGCCAGCGGCTCGACGCTCGATTACGACCGCCTGGTCCTATCGCCAGGGGTGGACTTCCTGTGGCAGGCATTGCCGGCGCTCGACAGCCAGGACGCGCAGAACAGCATTGCGCACGCCTGGAAGGCCGGGCCGCAAACGGTGCTGTTGCGGCGCCAGCTCGAGGCCATGCGTGATGGCGGGCTGTTTGCGATCTCGATCCCCGTCGCCCCATTCCGTTGCCCGCCCGGGCCCTATGAGCGTGCCTGCCAGGCGGCCTGGTACTTCAGGCGCGCAAAACCGAAGTCGAAGGTGCTGATACTCGACGCCAATCCCGAAATCACGTCCAAGCCGGCGTTGTTCCGGAAAGCCTTCAACGAGGAATACAAGGGTCTCATCGAGTATCGGCCGAACCAGGTGTTGACCGACATCGAAGTGGCGACCCGCACCGCGCGGTTCGAATTCGACGATCCGGTAAGCGCCGATGTGCTGAACGTCATTCCGCCCCAAGCCGCGGGTGCGATTGCGCGCGCGGCGGGAGTGATCACAGCCAACGACCGCTGGTGCGAGGTGGATTTCACCACCATGGAATCGGTCAAGGTCAGGAATGTGCACATCCTCGGCGATTCGATCCAGACGGCTCCCAACATGCCGAAGTCGGGTCACATGGCCAACCAGCAGGCCAAGGTGTGCGCAGCCGCGGTGATCGCGCTCCTCGCCGGGAACACACCGGATCCCGTGCCGGTGATGAACAATACCTGCTACAGCTTCATCACCGATCGGGAGGCCGTGCACGTCGCCTCGGTCCACCAATACGATCCCGGCCAGAAGACGATGCTTCCGGTATCCGGGGCGGGCGGACTCTCGCCGGCGATGAACGTGCAGGAAGGGAACTATGCCTTTGCCTGGGCCCGCAACATCTGGGCCGACGCGCTGGCATAGTGGGTTGCCGCGCAGAAACGCAACGAAGTGTCGATTGCCTTCCCAAAAAAACGGCGCATCGCTGCGCCGCTTTTCATTCTGCGTTGACGATCAAGCCACCGGCTCCGGCTCTTTCTCTTCGTCGAACTGCAGCTTCACCTTGTCGTCGTCGCCGATATCGATGGTGACGTGACCGCCGTTGACGAGCTTGCCGAACAACAACTCGTCGGCCAGCGCCTTGCGGATGGTGTCCTGGATCAGCCGGGCCATCGGCCGCGCGCCCATCTGGGTGTCGAAGCCCTTCCGGCCCAGAAACTCCTTCAACGCGGCCGTGAACGAGGGCTCGACCTTCTTCTCGTGCAATTGCGCTTCGAGCTCGAGCAGGAACTTGTCGACGACCTTGAGAATGACCTCATGGGTGAGCGACTCGAACGAGATCGTGGCGTCGAGGCGATTGCGGAACTCCGGGGTGAACATCCGCTTGATTTCCGCCATCTCGTCGCCGACCTGCTTCTCCGACGTGAAGCCGATCAATCCCTTCGCCAGCATTTCGGCACCGGCGTTGGTCGTCATGATGATCGTCACATTGCGGAAATCGGCCTTGCGCCCGTTGTTGTCGGTCAGCGTCCCATGGTCCATCACCTGCAACAGGATGTTGAAGATGTCCGGATGCGCCTTTTCTATTTCGTCGAGCAGCAGCACGCTGTACGGATGCTTGGTCACCGCCTCCGTCAGCTGCCCGCCCTGGTCGAAGCCGATGTAGCCCGGCGGCGCACCGATGAGCCGCGACACGGCGTGCCGCTCCATGTACTCGGACATGTCGAAGCGCAGCAACTCCACGCCCAGGCAATACGCGAGCTGCCGCGCCACTTCCGTCTTGCCGACGCCGGTGGGACCGGAGAAGAGGAAATTGCCGATCGGCTTCCGTGGGTTGCCGAGTCCCGATCGCGCCATGCGGATGGCCGCGACCAAGGCATCGATGGCGCGGTCCTGGCCGAACACGACGTTCTTCAGGTCCCTGTCGATCGTCTTCAATGCATTGCGGTCATCGGAAGAAACGTTCTTCGCCGGGATGCGCGCAATCTTGGCCACGATCTCCTCGATTTCGCTCTTGGTAATGACCTTTTTCTGTTTCGACTTCGGCAGAATCTTCTGCGCCGCACCCGCCTCGTCGATGACGTCGATCGCCTTGTCGGGAAGGTGCCGGTCGTTGATGAAGCGCGCCGCGAGCTCCGCCGCCGTAGTGAGGGCGCCCGGGGTGTACTTGACGCCGTGGTGCTGCTCGAAGCGCGACTTCAGCCCCTTGAGGATCTCGATGGTCTCGGCGATCGAAGGTTCAGGCACGTCGATCTTCTGGAAGCGCCGCGATAACGCGTGATCCTTCTCGAAGATCTGGCGGTACTCCGTATAAGTCGTGGCACCGATGCACTTCATGGCCCCCGTCGACAGCGCCGGCTTCAGCAGGTTGGAGGCGTCGAGCGTTCCGCCCGATGCGGCGCCGGCGCCGATGATGGTATGGATTTCGTCGATGAACAAGATCGACTTCGGATTTTCCGAAAGCTGCTTCAACACCGCTTTGAGCCGCTGCTCGAAATCGCCGCGGTACTTGGTGCCGGCGAGCAACGCGCCCATGTCGAGCGAGTAGACCTGGTATTCCAGCAGCAGGTCGGGCACCTCGCCGTCGTTGATGCGGCGCGCGAGTCCCTCCGCAATCGCGGTCTTGCCCACGCCGGCCTCGCCGACCAGCAACGGATTGTTCTTGCGCCGGCGGCACAACACCTGGATCACGCGTTCGAGCTCGAGCGCACGGCCGATCAGGGGATCGGTCTTGCCGGCCTTGGCCATCTGGTTCAGGTTGATGGTGTAGGCGTCCAGTGCGCCCTGTCCCTGCTCGCCGGCCTCGGCTTCCTCCTTCGCCTCGCCTTTTTCCTGCTTTTGGGCAGGATTCTTGGTGATGCCATGGGCTATGTAGTTCACAACATCCAGCCGCGTGACGCCGCGCTGGTTGAGGAAATAGACCGCGTGCGATTCCTTCTCGCCGAAGATCGCCACCAGTACGTTGGCGCCGGTCACTTCCTTCTTGCCCGATGACTGCACGTGCAGGATCGCGCGCTGGATCACCCGCTGGAACCCCTGCGTGGGCTGGGTATCCGAGTCGGCGTGGGCCGACAGGCGGGGCGTGTGCTCGTTGATGAAGTCGGTCAGGACGCCGCGCAGCTCCTCGAGGTCGACGCCGCACGCCTTCAGGACCTCGGCCGCCGAAGGGTTGTCGAGCATCGCGAGCAGGAGGTGCTCGACGGTAATGAACTCATGCTGCTTTTGCCGGGCTTCGACAAAAGCCATGTGGAGGGAGACTTCCAGTTCCTGCGCAATCATATGACTTGCCTCTCACGCATCCGCAATGCCCGCCTGTTACCGTCCGGCCGCCGCGGGCATGTGCGGCCTAGCAGACAGCTGAAACTACTGCGGCGGTCGACTGCCGCGGTGCACCGTGCTCGCAATCCTCATGGTGCCTCCTGATTCAATACACTCCGCGCTCGGATTCAAGTGCGCCGGCATGCAACCGTCCTCGCTTCAACACCATTAACGCTCAAGTCTCCTCCATCGTGCACTGGAGGGGGTGCTGGTGCTTCCGGGCAATGTCGATGACCTGCTCCACCTTGGCCGCCGCCACCTCCCGGGTGTAGGTGCCACAGACTCCCATGCCCTCGCGGTGCACCTGGAGCATCACCTGTGTAGCCTTTTCACGACTCATGGCAAAAACAGTCTGCAGCACGACGACCACAAAGTCCATCGGCGTGTAGTCGTCGTTCATGAGCAGAACCTTGTACAAGGGCGGCGGCTTGAGCCGGGTCTTCACGACCTCGAGGAGGCTGCCGTCCTGCTGCTGATTCGCCATTGTCCACTTGGAGGAAACGGGGTGGGTTTACCCTATGTTTGATGATTGCAACACATTTTTCAAGGGGAGTGGGGTTCGCCGGCCGCCGCCTTGCCGCCGGGAGAAGGGGACGCGTGCAAAAAAGCATCGGCCGGCGCCTGAATGGTGGGTGCTGCAGTTCGCGTGCCCGGCCATAACCGCCCGCCGCTGCCTGATGAACGGGGTCGGTCTCCGGGAATGGTAGCGCTATGGCAACCGGAACAACCCACTGGTTCAACAACGCCGGGCGAGGCGGCACGATCCCGCCAGCGCACCGATCGGCGTGCCCGCCTGATCTCCACCCCGCGGCAACCACCGCCGCGGCGCGCCGTCCCGGAGACTCGTCAGGATCGAACATATGGGCGAACAAGCAAAAACAAAGCCCGCACCAGGCGGGCCTTATCAAGCAGCTTTTTACCGAATGCCGCGGTGCGTCGCGGCGCGGCTGCGCGCCCTTACATCCGCTCGATCATCGCCTTGCCAAAACCGGAGCAGGAGACTTGAGTGGCGCCGGGCATGAGACGCGCAAAATCGTACGTCACGACCTTGTCCGCGATGGCCTTCTCCAGACTGGACACGATCAGCGCCGCGGCCTCCTTCCACCCCATGTGCACCAGCATCATCTCCGCCGACAGGATTTCTGATCCCGGATTGACGTAATCCTTGCCGGCATACTTGGGCGCCGTGCCGTGCGTGGCTTCGAACATCGCCACCGCATCGGACATGTTCGCACCCGGGGCAATGCCGATGCCTCCGACCTGGGCCGCGAGCGCGTCGGAAACATAGTCGCCATTGAGATTCAAGGTGGCGATCACGTCATAGTCGGCGGGACGCAGCAGTATCTGTTGCAGAAACGCGTCGGCAATTACATCCTTCACCACGATCTCGCGGCCGGTGTGCGGGTTTTTGAACGCGCACCACGGGCCGCCGTCGATCGGCTTGGCGCCGAACTCGCGCTGGGCCAGGGCGTACGCCCAATCGCGGAAGGCGCCTTCGGTAAACTTCATGATGTTGCCCTTGTGCACGATCGTGAGCGACCGGCGATCGTTGGCGATGACATACTGCAGGGCCTTGCGCACCAGGCGTTCGGTACCTTCGCTCGATACGGGCTTGATGCCGATGCCCGACGTCTCGGGGAAACGGATCTTTTTCACGCCCATCTCGCTGACCAGGAACTTGATCAGCTTTTTTGCGCCCTCCGATTCGGCCGCCCACTCGATGCCGGCATAAATGTCTTCCGAATTCTCGCGGAAGATCACCATGTCGATCTTTTCCGGCTCCTTCACCGGCGACGGAACGCCGTGGTAGTGACGTACCGGGCGCAAGCAGACGTACAGGTCGAGCTCCTGCCGCAACGCCACGTTGAGAGAGCGGATGCCGCCACCCACCGGCGTGGTCAGCGGACCCTTGATCGACACCGCATAATCGCGCAGGATGGCCATCGTTTCTTCCGGCAGCCACACGTCGGGGCCGTACACATGGGTCGATTTTTCCCCGGCGTAGATTTCCATCCAGTGGATCCGGCGCTGGCCTCCATAAGCCTTGGCCACCGCGGCATCGACGACCTGGATCATCACCGGCGTGATATCGACGCCGGTGCCATCGCCCTCGATGTAGGGAATGATCGGCTGGTCGGGGACGGTAAGGCTAAAATCGACGTTGACCTTGATCTTGTGGCCGCCGGCTGGGACCGAAACGTGCTGGTAACTGGGCATGAAGTCTCCTCGGGAATGCTGGGTGCTGCGAACCGGTCGGTCGATGCATTGCGCACCGGCGCATACATTGCAAACCCTTAATTATCCTCGTTTCCCGTGATCTCCGCCACGCCGCGGGCTGTGTCGTGTCGTCGCGGTGGCCGTGCGCGCGCAGCGCCGGACGCATCGGTCATCCTGTTCAACAAGCCGCATGGCGTGCTGTGCCAATTCTCGGCCGACGATACCGCTCGGCGCACGCTCAAGGATTTCATTGCGATTCGCGAGGTGTATCCGGCCGGTCGCCTCGACACCGACAGCGAAGGCCTGGTGATCCTGACCGCCGATGGGGCGCTGCAGGCTACCCTTACCCACCCGCGCCACAAGCGTCTCAAGACCTATTGGGTGCAGGTGGAAGGCGCCGTGAACAAAGCCGCCCTGCTGCAGTTGCGCTCCGGAGTGGCGCTCATCGATGGACCGACCCGCCCGGCAGGCGCGCGGGCCATCG
>JBDUCE010000129.1:0-6573 GCA_040003635.1 Betaproteobacteria bacterium | reverse complement strand
GTGCCGATGGGAATGGCGTCCATTTCAGAGGTCAGGAGTCAGGAGTCAGAAGTCACCTGTGCAGCAGCACCTCGAGCACGAACTTGCTGCCGAGATAGGCCAGCAACAGGAACGTCGTGCCGGTCAGTATCCAGCGTAGCGCGATGCGTCCGCGCCAGCCATAGCGCTCCCGGCCGAGCAGCAACGCCCCGAACACGACCCACGCCAGGATCGAGAATACGGTCTTGTGATTGAAGGTAAGCGGCCGGCCGAAGATCTCTTCGGAAAAGAACACCCCGCTCGCCACCGTCAGCGTCAGCAACGCGAATGCCAAGCCAATCAGGCGGAACAGGAAGCGCTCGAGCGTGAGCAGCGGCGGCAGATCGGAGGCGGCCGGGTCGGGCAGGCCGCGGTGCAGCCGCTTCTCGAGGCCCATCAATACCAGCGCCTCCAGCGCCGCGACAATGAACAGCGCATAAGCGAGGAGGGCGAGCGCAACGTGCGCCGCCGCCCATGGCGCCTCGGCGTACGCAAACCGGTGCGGGTTGGTCATGAAGACCGGAAGCAGCGACAAAATGCCCGCCGTCGGCAGCACCACCGCGGCCATCCGCGGCAGCGTGCGCATGAGGCCGGTGGCGTACGCAATCAGGGCGGCGAGTCCGGCCACCACCGAAAGCGCGTTGCCAAAACTGAGATCGAGGCCGTCCCGGGCCGCGATATCGGCCGCTGCGAGCGCGCCATGCAGCACCAGCGCGATGGGAATGACCCAGGGCGTCCACGAGGGCCATCGGGTCCGTGCACCCCGGGTCGCCGACGCGGGGATGGGCCACAGCGCCCAAGCCGCGATTCCGTAAAGGCCGACGAGCACCAGGTGGAGTAAAATCATGGGCCTTCGCAGTTTACATCAGCACTCGCGGCCCTCCGCGCCCGCCGCCCGGCGCATCTTCTCCACCCTTCATGTTCGATAACCTGACTCAACGTCTTGGCCGGGTGGTCAAGCAACTGCGCGGCGAGGCGCGGCTGACCGAAGCCAATATTCAGGAGGCGCTGCGGGAGGTACGGCTCGCACTCCTGGAAGCCGACGTCGCGCTGCCGGTAGTCAAGGATTTCATTGCCGCCGTGCGGACCAAGGCGCTCGGGGCGGAAGTCGTGAGCTCGCTCACCCCCGGCCAAGCGCTTATCGGCGTAGTGCACCGCGAGTTGGCGGCCCTGATGGGCGGTGCGGCGGTTCCCCTCGATCTTGCCACCCAGCCTCCTGCGGTCATCCTTCTCGCCGGATTGCAGGGGGTGGGCAAGACGACCACCGCGGCGAAGCTTGCGCGTCTCCTTCGCGACGGCAAGAAAAAGGTTTTGGTCGTGAGCGCCGACGTTTACCGTCCCGCAGCAATCGAGCAACTGCGCACGCTCGCCGCTCAGGTCAAGGTCGACTGGTTCCCGTCGAGCGCGGAACAGAAGCCCGTCGCCATCGCGACGGCGGCACTCGATTGGGCGCGGCGCCATTACCACGACGTGGTCATCGTCGACACGGCGGGGCGTCTTGCCATCGACGAGACGATGATGCGCGAGATCAGCGACCTACACGCGGCGGTACGGCCGATCGAGACGTTGTTCGTGGTGGATGCCATGCAGGGCCAGGACGCCGTCAACACGGCCCGCGCATTTCGAGATGCGTTGCCCCTGACCGGGGTCATCCTCACCAAGCTCGACGGCGACGCGCGCGGCGGCGCCGCACTTTCGGTGCGGCATGTGACCGGCGCGCCGATCAAGTTCGTCGGCGTCGCCGAGAAGATCGAGGGCCTCGAGGTCTTTCATCCCGAGCGCATGGCTTCCCGAATCCTGGGCATGGGAGACGTGCTTTCGCTGATCGAGGAAGCCCATCGCACCGTCGATGCGGAAGAGGCGCAAAAGCTCGCGAAAAAGGTCAAATCCGGCAAGGGATTCGATCTCGAGGACTTCAAGGCGCAGATCGGACAGATGCGCAAGATGGGAGGTCTTGCCGGCCTGATGGACAAGCTTCCGGCCGACCTGGCGCGCGCTGCGCAGGGCGCCACGATGAATGAAAAGAAGATCGCGCGCATCGAGGGGATCATCAATTCCATGACGGCCGGCGAGCGCGCCAGGCCCGAGATTCTCAAGGCTTCGCGCAAGCGCCGCATCGCGGCGGGCGCCGGGGCGACGGTACAGGAGGTCAACCAGCTCCTCGCCCAGTTCGAACAAACGCAGAAAATGATGAAGATGGTGGCCAAGGGTGGCATGCAGAAGATGCTGCGCGGCATGAAGGGCGCCTTTCCCGGGCTGCGCTGAGCCACTCCATGCACCTTGCCGGTCGAGTCCTTTTCATCGTATAATCAAAGTCTTTGCCATTACCCACCGGAATTCATCATGGTCGTCATTCGACTTGCTCGCGGCGGCGCCAAGAAGCGCCCCTTTTTCAATGTGGTCGTGGCGGACTCGCGCAATCGCCGCGACGGCCGGTTCATCGAGCGCGTGGGTTTCTACAACCCCATCGCCGGAGCCGCGGAAGAGGGGCTTCGACTTGCTCTGGACCGCATCACGTTCTGGGAGCAGCGCGGCGCCCGCTTGTCGGACACCGTCGCCGGCCTGGTGAGGAAGTCAGCCAAGGCGGCCGCGTCGGCATCCGCGCCTGCAACGGTGGCTGAACAGCCGGTTGGCTGAAGCGCGGCGCGCATCTGCGGCGGACGAAGCGGCTAGGCCCGCGGTTGCCATCATCGTAATGGGTCGCGTGCTGGCGCCCTACGGCGTGGCGGGATGGATCAAGGTGGAAGCGTTCACCGAAGCCGCCGCTACGCTCCTGTCCTACCCGACGTGGTGGTTGAGGGCCGGGAGCGAAGGAGAATGGCGGCCGGTTCGATGCACTGCAGGCAGGCCGCATACCGACATCATGGTCGCCCATCTCGAAGGCATCGACGATCGCAACGCGGCGCTGGCGGTGAGAGGATACGAGGTTGGCGTCCCGCGCTCGGCGCTGCCGGTGGCGGACGCAAACGAGATTTACTGGTCCGACCTGGTGGGACTCGTGGTCGTGAATCGTGAAGGCAAGATGCTGGGACGCGTCGCCGGCGTGACGGCCCACGGTGCGCATCCCTTGCTGCAAGTCCGGCCGGAGGATGGATCGCAGCCAGAGCGCCTGATCCCCTATGTGCCGGCGGTGATTGATGGGGTGGATACCGCCGCGGCGCGCATCGAGGTCGACTGGCGCGAAGATTTCTGAAGCGATGAGCGCTTCACTGCCGGTCGGAGCCTTGCGGATCGACGTGTTGACGTTGTTTCCCGAGCTCGTCGAGCATGCCACCCGGTTTGGCGTTACCGGGCGAGCGCGGATGCGCGGGTTGTGGCAGCTGGAGACATGGAATCCCCGCGAATTTGCCGCGGGCCATTACCGCGCGGTCGATGACCGGCCGTATGGCGGCGGTCCGGGGATGGTGATGCTTGGTGAGCCATTGCGCCGCGCGCTGGCGACGGCGCGCGCGGCGCAGCAGCAGGCGGGTTGGGCCCGCAGCCATACGATCTACCTGTCGCCGGCAGGCGCGCCGCTTGATCATCGCCGGGTGATGGAGCTGGCGGCCGGCGACCAGGCCTACGTGCTGCTCGCGGGGCGTTACGAGGGGGTGGACGAGCGGTTCGTGCGCGACGAGGTCGACGAGGAAATTGCAATCGGCGACGTGGTGGTTTCGGGCGGGGAGTTTCCCGCATTGATGTTGATCGACGCGGTGGTGCGGCAGCGGCCCGGCGTCCTCAACGATGCCGAGTCCGCCGCGCAGGACTCCTTCGCCAATGGCCTGCTCGATTGCCCGCACTACACGCGGCCGGAAAGCGAAGGCGCACACGCCGTGCCGGCGGTGCTCCTTTCGGGCGATCATGCGGCCATCGCGCGATGGCGCCTCAAGCAGGCGCTGGGCAGGACGTGGGAACGGCGGCCGGATCTCCTGTCGAGCCGGCTGCTCAGCAATGAAGAGCAAACGCTGCTTGCGGAGTACCGGCGCGAGCAGCAGGCGATGCAACAGCAGTAATTGTTCGGAACAACGTGCGGCCAGCGCATTCGGTCGCATCGACATAAACGCATGCATCAGGGGGCGCCCTGCGCTGCATGCAAGGCCAAGGCCGGCAATTCAACGGAGAACGCGACGTGAACATCATCGAGCAGATCGAAAAGGAAGAAATCGCCCGCCTGGGCAAGAAGGTGCCCGTCTTTTCGCCGGGCGACACGGTCATCGTCAACGTGAGCGTGGTCGAAGGTGAGCGCAAGCGGGTACAGGCGTATGAAGGGGTAGTCATCGCCAAGCGCAACCGCGGCTTGAACTCGTCGTTCGTAGTGCGGAAGATCTCGAGCGGGGAAGGCGTCGAGCGTACGTTCCAGACCTATTCGCCGCTGATTGCCAGCATCGAGGTCAAGCGCCGCGGCGACGTGCGGCGGGCGAAACTTTATTACCTGCGCGATCGCTCCGGAAAGTCGGCGCGCATCCGCGAGAAACTCACCGCGCGCGACAAGCCGGCCGCCAAGGAACCTGCCAAGCCCGAGGTGCCTCCCGCGGCATAAAGAGAGCGATTTCCGCCGTAAAAGGGCAGCCGGGGGCTGCCCTTTTCGCTGGGGCCGAAACGTGCGGTCGAAACGGCCGGCAAACCCATGGTCGGTCTGCTTCTTGCTTTGGATGGCAGGGGTTACTTTCCCTTGTCACTGCGGACCTTTTTAATCGAAGATTCCGCGATAACGCCAAGGTTGTGCCCACCACGCGCCATGAGAGCCACGCTGTACGAAGCCCTGGGCATCCCACAGCTCGCCTCCGACGAAGAGGTGCGGGCGTCGCTGCGCGGCCAGATACGAAAGTATTACGCCAAGACGCGTGACGGCCAGGGCAACGTCGAAGAAGCTTTGCGGTTCATCAATCATGCCAGCCGCATATTGAGCAACCCCGAGCAGCGCGCGGCGTACGACCGCGAGCTGGCGCTCTCGGATGGGTCCACCGAGCAGCGCATCGAGCACGTCGCCACCAACGCCATCGGCGAGGCCGGCGCCGAGAACACGGAGATCGGACCCGTCACCCCGCCGCGGGAGGTGGACGAGCTGATCGAAAGCGGGCTGGATGCGGAGGACCCTGTCGAGCCCGCGCGTCCCTTGCAGCACGCTGGTCTGACCGAAGGCGTGGCGTCGTTTGGCCGGTCCGCGGTGGTGGCCATGGGCGTGTGCCTGGCATTCGTGGTCCTGATTGCCGCCGCCATCCTGTTCGTTACTCCGGACGATGCCGTCCCCGTGGCCAAGCAAGTCCTGTTCTGGCTGACGGTCCTGCTGTTGGCGCTCACGGTCGTATACGGGGTCGTCCACGGCCTCGCGTGGGCGCGGCGCCGGCACGCGCAGGCGCAACCGATGCCAAGACCGCAGACCGAGAGCGCGATCCTCAACTGGCGGCGGGAAAAGAGCGTGTTCCTCGGGGCGGACCTCCCGCCGGAAGACGCCAGTTGGATCTTTCAACTGCGCATGGCCGAGCTCGAGCGTGCCAAGGCCGGCCGCACCAGCGAGCCCCGGCCCTGGACCCGTCTTTTCGCCCGGATGTTCGACTACGCCATCTGGGGCCTCGTGCTGGCACTCCTGGTGTCGGAAATACGTGCGCTCGGCGTCCTCCGCGAGGACGTCATCTACTGGCTGTCGCATCCGCTGGTCGCCTCGATCGTCATTACCGTCACCTGGATACCGATCGAGGCGCTCCTGATCGCATCGCTGCAGACCACGCCCGGCAAGTGGCTCTTTGGCTGCTATCTGCAATTTTCCATCTCCAACGCCTACGCCCGCCGTGATCCGCGCGCCCAGTTGAGGCGTGCGCTGCGCCGGGGGTTTCGGGTCTGGTGGCAGGGTATCGGCGGCGGCGTCCCGCTGCTCGCGCCGGTCATGGTGGCGGTGTCCTACGAGCGACTCATGCAGCAACAGGAAACGGACTGGGATTCGGCGCAGGACTGCCTGGTTACTCACGGCCCGCCCGGCGCGCTCAATACCGTCACCGGGATATGCGGCCTCGGCGCAATGCTCTGGCTCTACGGCATTGCGTGGCAACAGCCGATGGCCGATTCCATTGCCTGGATCGAGCGTTCCACGATCCAATCGTTGCCGGCTTCCCCGACGCTGATCGAGGACAGCATTGCGGGCGGCGGGCGCGTGATCTCCAGCCTCAAGAGCGGCATGGCCGCCGGGCGCATCGGGACGTGGACAGGCAGTGCATTCGACCGCCTCGTGGCGAACGACAGTGGTAGCGCGATGTTCTCCGGTCCGGTGGACGCGGCGCTCGACAATCAGTTCGGCCAGCGGCGCGCCCGCGTCATGATGCTGAAGGCCGAAGGGCCGCGCATGCTGCGCGCCGGGAACTGGCGCCGTGCGGCGGACCTTTGCGGTGAATGGTCGGATCTCGATCGTGCCAACGCCGACGCGTGGCGCTGTTATGGCCAGGCGGTGCAGGCCCAAGGGTTTCACCAGAAAGCGATCGCTGCATTTCAGAAGGCGAAGCAATACGATCCGTTCGATCGCAGCATCGATGTCGCCATCGATCGCAGCCAGAAGGGCATCGTTGCCGAGTTCTTCGACCGCTA
>JBDUCE010000128.1:0-6587 GCA_040003635.1 Betaproteobacteria bacterium | reverse complement strand
GACCGCCTCTTCAGTCGTCATCCCCGCGAACGCGGGGATCCATTCGAGTCGCGAAATCGGACTTCGCAGGAGTGGCGGCGTTTTGTTCGGCTCTTCCATTCCGTCAGGCCGGCGTGACGTCCGATAGCGATGGACGCATGACGCAACCGACCGCGACCGACGCCTGCAAATCAAGTTCCGCGAGGAAGGAGCGACATTGGACAAGGTGACTCTTCCTGCGCTGCAGCAGATGAAACGCGATGGCCGCAAAATTGTCGGAGTGGTCGCGTGGGACTACCAGATGGCGCAGATCGTCGACCGGGCCGGAGTGGACATCGTCTCGGTCGGCGATACGGTGGGCATCAATCTGTGGGGTCATCCCAATCCCCTCGAGATCACGATGGACGAAATGGTCGTGGTGTGCAAGGCGGTGCGCCGAGGCGTCAGACGCGCCTTGGTGAGCTGCGATTTCCCCTTCGGTCCGCTTCAGGAAGGCACCGAAAGCGCATTGCGCGCCGCTATCCGGCTGGTCAAGGAAGCCGGCGCCGACATGATCAAGCTCGACGGCGCGGCCGACTTTCCCGAGGCAGTTCGCGCCATCTCGCGGGCGGGCATCCCGGTCTTCGCGCAATTCGGGATCACGCCCCAGACCGCACTGCAATACGGTATCGAATACGGGTCCATGCTGAAGACGGGGGCAAAGATACCGGAGGAGATGACGGTGAAGCTCGTGGAACAGGCGACGCGCCTCGAAGATGCGGGTGCGTCACTCATCGACTTTACGCATTCGGGGCCGGTGGCTGGGCCGGCCGTGGTGGGCGCGGTCGCGATCCCGGTGATCGGAGGGCTGGGCGGTGGTCCCTGGCTCGATGGGCGCATGCGCATGGCACACGCCGCCATCGGGTACGCCGCGAGCGCACTGGATTCGAAGACCGAGAGTTATGCGAATGTCGCCCGGATCACGCTCGACGCCATCACCGCCTATGCCGCGGACGTGCGCGCGGCGCGCCAGATCAAGGGCGGCATTCCAGTGCCATCGGTCAAGCCCAAGCCCCGATCCGGTTCCGGCTCCTGATCCGCATGCCAACGGCAATCATCGACGGCATCACGACGCGCTACGAGGTGATCGGCTCGGGACCGCCGTTGCTGATGTTTGCGCCCGGTGGTTTCGACGCAACGCTGGAAAAATGGACCACGCTCGGCGTTTATGCCCGCATCAAGCCGATCGCCTTCTTGTCGAAGCATTTCAGCTGCATCGTGTTCGACCGGCGCGAGTGCGGCGAGTCGGGCGGGCGGGTCGAGCGCCTGACCTGGGCTCACTATGTCAGGCAAGGCAAAGGTCTGCTGACGCACCTCAAGATCGAGCGCGCGCATCTCATGGGTGGTTGCATGGGCTGCTGCAGCGTGATGGCATTTGGCGTGGCGCATCCGGACACGACCCTCAGCATGATCCTGTGGTGGCCGGTGGGAGGCGCCAAATATCGCATCAACGGGCAACAGCGATTTGCCGAGCACCTGGCTTACGTGCAGCAGCACGGTCTCGACGCGGTGGTGTCGCTGGTGCGGAGCGAAAGCAAGTCTTTCAGCGCGGAACCGCGCGGCGGACCGTGGGCCTCGGTGATCCGCCACGACCGCGATTTTGCCGAGTCGTATGCAAAACAAAGCGTGGAAGCGTACATGCGCATCGTGGCTGACATGGCGCGAGCGCTGCTGGACCGCGACACCGCGCCCGGCGCCGAGCCCGAGGACCTGCTGCGTCTCGCTATTCCTGCACTCGTCATTCCGGGCCGCGACGCATCGCATGCGACTTCAGCGGCGCGGTACCTGGAAGAGTGCCTGCCCCTGGCGCAGTATTGGGACGCACCGGTCGACAGCCAGACGGAGCACAATGCCTCGATGCGACTGCTCGAATTTCTCGCGAGCGCAACTACCCAATGATCATCGACATCCACGGCCATTACACGACCGAGCCGCTCCCCGTCCATCTGTTCCGGGACAAGCAGCTTGCCGGCCTCGCCGATCCTGCCCGCAAGCCGCCATCGACGGATCTGGCAAGCTTGGGTATCAGCGACGAAATGTTGCGCAAGAGCGTCGAGCCGCAGCTCAGGATGCAGCAGACGCGCGGCAGCGATCTCACGATTTTTTCGCCGCGCGCGGCCGGCATGGCTCATCACGTGGGGACCGAGGCGGTGAGCATGCAGTGGGCGAGCGTCTCCAACGACCTCATCCATCGTATCTGCACCTTGTTGCCCGACAATTTCGCCGGCGTTGGCCAGTTGCCGCAGCACCCGGGCGCGTCGCCGAAGAACTGCATCCCCGAGCTCGAGCGCATGGTGAACGAGCTCGGGTTTGTCGGCGTGAATCTCAACCCCGATCCAGCTGGCGGGTACTGGACCGATCCGCCTCTCATCCACCGGCACTGGTACCCGCTTTACGAAAAGCTCGTCGAGCTGAACGTGCCGGCAATGATCCATGTCACGTCGTCATGCAATCCGAATTTCCATCACACCGGCGCGCATTACATCAACGGCGATACCACCGCCTTCATGCAGCTCATCCAGGGCGATTTGTTCAAGGATTTTCCAACACTCAAGTTCGTGATCCCACATGGCGGTGGCGCAGTCCCGTTTCACTGGGGACGCTATCGCGGCCTGGCGCAGGAGATGAGGAAGCCGCTGCTGGGCGAGCACCTTCTGAAGAACGTGTATTTCGACACCTGTGTCTATCACCTGCCAGGCATCGAGCTGCTGACCAAGGTTATTCCGGTCGACAACATCCTCTTCGCCTCGGAAATGCTGGGTGCGGTCAAAGGCATCGATCCGGAAACGGGCCATCATTACGACGACACCAGGCGCTACATCGACCAGGTGAAGGCTTTGAGCGAAAGCGACCGCTACCAGATCTTCGAAGGCAACGCCCGGCGGGTCTATCCGCGCCTTGATGCAATGCTGGCGAAGCGCGGCAGATGAAATCAGGATGAGGCAGCGCTATCGCGTTGCGAATCAGGAATACTGAATTGACCCCCCCCTTTCACACCGAGCCACCCATGTCCACTTTTCCGTTGACCGACATCCGCCGCGAGTTCGAGCGGGTGGCGCCGGATATCGTTCAAAAGGCGGGGACGTTCGCCGCGTCCATCCTGGCGGATGTTGCCGGGCGCCGCGGAACGCTCGACGGCCGCATCATGCCGGTGTCGCCTTCTGCGCGAATGGCCGGCCCCGCATTCACGATCGAGGTACGTCCCGGGGATAACCTCATGATTCATGCGGCGATGGCGATGGCCAGGCCGGGCGACATCCTCGTGGTCGACGGCAAGGCGGATCGCACTTGTGCGTTGATGGGCTCGATCATGATCAATGCCTGCATGAAGCTCGGCATCGCCGGCGTGGTGCTCGATGCGGCGCACCGCGACACCGAGGAGTTGCGCGCGCTGGGCTTCCCGATTTACTCGGTGGGATCGAATCCCAATGGACCTACCAAGTTCATTCCCGGGCGGATCAACTGGCCGATCTCGTGTGGCGGCGTGGCGGTCAATCCCGGTGATCTCATCGTCGGCGATGCGGATGGGGTGGTGGTGGTCGAGCGCGAAAAGGCCGCGTCGTTGCTGGATCTCGCGGCCCAGAAGGTCACCGAGGAACGCACCCGTATTGCGGATATCGTTGCCGGCAGGAACGTGCGTCCCAAGTGGCTGGAGGCATCGCTGCGTGCCGCCGGCGTGCTCAAGGACGGCGAAGCGCTGTGAGCACGGTGTTGCCATGGCAATGAGTGAATCGCGCGCCGCCGGCGACACGCGGCATCGCGTCAGTTACCCCAACTCACGCCCACGAGCGATCAAGCTTATTGGACTGGGCCAAGGTGGCAGGCGCATCGCCGAGGCGATCGCCGGGCGCGGCCTGGGCCACGTCGAAGCCATCGCTGCGCTTGCCGGGTCGACCGATGGGCAGGCGATCGTCGATGAAGACAGCGCGATCGGGCGTGCCATTCGCGAAGCCGACATGGTGTTCCTGGTGGCACAAGATGGCGACAACGTGACATTCGCTTCGGCCATCGGCCGCATGGCGCACGGCAGAGGGGTGCTCGTCACCGGCATGCTGATCCAGACGCGTGACGCGGGTTCGTCGGTGCCCGACAGCACCCTTGGCACATTGCGTAGCGCGTCGGATATGCTGGTCATGGTCACCGATGCGGATTACGTCGCGGAGATGCTCGGCGCACTCGGCGCCCAGTGAGCGGCGGCAAGTCTTCGAGAGAATGGAAATGCCCACGACGTTCCGAAACATGAGTCGAAGCAGCATTGCGCTGGTGGTCGGGGTCTTTTGCAGTTTCGGCGCCGCGTGGGCCGCCGAGCCCATCACCGTGCGCGTTGGCATCTCCAGCGCGAGCAGTGACGCCGGGTTTTTTATCGCCGACAAAAAGGGCTATTTCAAGCAGGAAGGCCTGGCAGTGGCGTTCACGCCATTCGACTCGGGCGCGAAGATGGTGGCCCCGCTTGGCGCGGGGCAACTCGATGTCGGCGGCGGATCGCCCTCCGCCGGGCTTTACAACGCAGTGGCGCGCGGCATCAACATCAAGATCGTCGCCGACAAGGGCTCGACGCCACCCGGTTACGGCTTCCAGCCGCTGCTGGTGCGCAAGGACCTGGTCGACAGCGGCCGGTTCAAGACACTGAAGGATCTCAAGGGCATGAAGGTTGCCGGCAGCGCACCCGGCAGCGCATCGACCTCGACCCTGAACGAGGCGCTCAAGAAAGCGGGGCTCAAATACACGGATGTCGAGCGGGTGTTCATGGGGTTTCCGCAACACGTGATCGCGTTGCAGAACAAGGCCGTGGACGCGGCCATGACGACCGAGCCCTCTGCCACGCGGGCGATCCAGAGCGGCGTCGCCGTGCGGGTGATGGGCGACGACGAGATTTATCCGAACCATCAGCTCGCAGTGGTGCTGTATTCCAGCGATTTCATCAAGGACAAGCCCGATGCCGCGAAAGGTTTCATGCGGGCGTACCTGCGCGCGGTGCGCGACTACAACGATGCGCTTGCGAACGGGCGCATTGCCGGGCCTAATGCGGCGGAAATAATCGCCATCCTGAATGAATACACCAACATCAAGGATCCTGCGGTCTACCGCGCCATCAACGCCCAGGGGACCAATCCGGACGGCCGCGTGAACGAGGCGAGCCTCAGGAACGACCTGAAGTTCTTCAAGGAGGAAGGGCTGGTTCCGGGCAACGTTACTGTGGAGCAGACGTTGGATCACTCGTTCGCCGATGGGGCGGTCAAGGAGCTTGGGCCCTACCGGCCCGGGTCGCAGCGGAAGTAATCGCGATGGCCTCCGTTCCGGTGCCGACACTCGCCGGGAACGCTGCGCCGGTCAAGATTCGCATCCGCGATCTCGAGAAATCCTTCGACTCGCCGGCCGGCCGCGTGGTCGCGCTGGCGGACATTTCGCTCGACATTCCGACCGGATGTTTTTTCATGATCGTGGGCCCCAGCGGATGCGGCAAGACCACCCTTTTGCGCATCCTGGCCAATCTCGATACGCCCACGCGCGGCACGGTGGAAATCGGGGCGCCGGCGGCGGGGCAGCCCGGAAATTCGATGATCTTCCAGGGGGATTCGCTGTTTCCATGGATGAGCGTGTGGGACAACGCAGCGTATGGCCTCGCCATGCGCAAGCGGCCCAAGGCCGAGATCGACGAGGTCGTCGGGCATTACCTTGCGCGCATCGGCATGACACGCTTTGCCAAGGCCTACCCGCACCAGCTCTCCGGTGGCATGCGACAGCGGGTATCCATCGCCCGGGCGTTTGCGAACGATCCCGACATCCTGTTGATGGACGAGCCGTTTTCGGCGCTGGACGAGCAGAACAAGGTGATGCTGCAGGAAGAGCTCCTCAGAATTTGGGAAGAAACGCGCAAGACCGTGCTTTTCATCACCCATAGCGTCGACGAGGCCGCGACCCTCGGTGATCGCATCATGATCATGACGGCGCATCCGGGCCGCGCCAAGCGGATCGTGGAGGTGCCATTCGACCGGCCGCGTCACGTCCTGGAGCTGCGTGCGCAGCCGGCCTACGGCGAGCTCGTGTATTCCATCTGGGGCGAGTTGCGCGAGGAAGTGCAGCGCGCCCGCGCGCTCGACGAAGGAGAGGTGCGCTCATGACTTTGATCCGGCACGCCGACCTCGAAGCCGGGGCAGCAGGCTCCGCTGCCGAAGCCGAAGCAATCGCGCACGGCGCGGCCACAGACGCTGAGGCGGCAGCACACCCACTGGCCACCAACAAGGTGCGGCACGCACGACTTGCGGGTGGCATGAGTGCGAGCAACCGCGACCGGATCATCAACGTCATCTCGCCCGTTGCACTACTCCTGCTGTGGGAGGTCGCCACTCGCACCGGCATTCTGGATGCGCGATTTTTCCCTGCGCCGTCGCAGATCTTCGACACCCTGGTGACCCTGGCAGGCAATGGAACGCTGTGGACGAACACCTGGGCGAGCCTGCAACGCCTGTTCTGGGGCGCACTGCTGGGGGGCGTGCCGGCGCTCCTGCTCGGCATTGCGATGGGCCTCTATCGGCCGCTGCGGGCGATCGTGGACCCGCTGGTATCGG
>JBDUCE010000127.1:0-6596 GCA_040003635.1 Betaproteobacteria bacterium | reverse complement strand
TTGCCGATGGGCTCGATGCCGGATTCGGCAAGGAGCGGCCGCAGGATCGCCATCCCGCCCTTCATCGCATTGGCGGCCAGCAGCACCTCGGGCACGAACAGGATCCCGTCCCGGAAGTCGATACCGACGATGCGCATGCCTTCGACCAGGGCGTCGTTCAGGACGCGGTCGGCCGCCCAGCCACGGGCAAGGAAAATGCGGGTGGCCTCTTCCACTTCCTCCTTGAGACCGTTGTAGAGATCGTCGTGAACCTGTTCGACCAGCTCCGCGTCATCGAGGCTCTCCAAGTCGAAATCTTCTTCAACGGCGTCGGGCATGCGGTCCTCTTCCTCTACTCAGCGGCTGCCAGAAGGCGCTCGGCGAGCGGGCACGGCATCGCCAGGGAGCGCGATCCTTCATGACGCGAAGTGTAGGGGCCGTACCCCGGCGCTGCTGACGGCGTAGCGACCCAAGGTTGTCGCCAAACGACACGCCGCAGCGGGCAGCCACCGGCATTGCTGCCGCCGCACTACCGAGAGCGCAGTGTGAATGGCCTCAATGGTGCCGGTTGGCTTGCCGCTCCCCGCTTGGCGGATAACCGAACAGGCTCCGGTAGCATTTGGAAAAATGGGGAGGCGACTGGAAGCCGCAGGCGATCGTAATTTCCATGATCGACATGGGCGTCTGCAAGAGGAGCTCGCGCGCCCGGCGAAGCCGCAGCTCCAGGTAGTACCGGGTCGGCACGAGGTTCAGGTGCCGCTTGAACAGCCGCTCGATCTGGCGGCGGGATACGCCGACGGCCGTGGCGAGCTCGTCGAGCGACATCGGCTCCTCGATATTGGCCTCCATCAGCGTGGCCGCCTTGATGATCGTCTCGTGGAAAAGGCCGACCTGGGCCTGCAGGGGAATATGCTGCCGGTCGCGGTCGTTGCGGATGCGGTCGAGAATGAACTGCTCCGAAATCATCGGTGCGATATCTCCGCCGAGGTGGCTGCGGATCATGTTGAGCATCAGGTCGAGCGGCGCCACCCCGCCCGAACACGTGTAGCGATCCCGGTCGATCGAGAATAGCTGTTCAGTGAAGATGATCCGCGGAAACTCTTCGCGCAGCGCCGACATGTTTTCCCAGTGGATCGCCGTTCGGTATTGGTCGAGCAACCCGGCTCTGGCCAGCGCGTAGCCGCCGGTGCACAAGGATCCGAGGTCGACGCGGCGCTGCGCCAGCCGGCGTAGCGCACCCGTGAGCTCCGGTGTGACCGCCCGTTCGATGTTGACGCCGCCACAGACAAAGACGACGTTCACCGGACCGACCTCGCCCAGCGCCACCGTCGGCGCGAGCGCAAGACCGTTGCTGGCAACGGCCGGCTTCCCATCCAGAGTGGCAATCGACCACTCGTAGGCCTCCCGTTTGCAGATGCGGTTGGCCATGCGCAACGGCTCGACGGCGCTTGCGAGCGCGATCATCGAATAGTCCGGCAACGTCAGAAACGCAAACCGGCATTTGGTCGGAGTCTTCACGGCACCCAACAGATGTTTCCTTCGAGCAACAAAGCTTCGTCCAGTATTATGCCAAGAAACGACGTAAACCATCTTGCAAGCGCCATTGTTCGAATCCGGTCCGCCCGCGTGTGTAGAGTGGAGGATACGGATAGACCGGCGCTGTGACCCCGCAACGACACGCGCTGCCTCGCCAACCTCGGATTGTGAACGGGCCTTCGATGAAGCCTCCTGCCATGCAGCAAAGCTATATCGGCGGCCGTTACGTGCCGAGTGCGTCGGGCGAATCGTTCGATGACATCAACCCGGCCACCGGCGAGGTTTTATGCCGCGTCGAACAGGCCGGGGCCGCCGAAGTCGAGCTGGCTGTCGCTGCGGCGGCGCAAGGATTCGCCGCGTGGTCGGCAATGACGGGCGCGCAACGCGGGCGCATTCTCAATCGCGCAGTGCAAATCCTGCGCGCGCGCAACCGCGAAATCGCCGAGCTCGAGGTGCTCGATACCGGCAAACCGATTCAGGAGGCGGAGGCCGTCGATATTCTGTCGGGTGCCGCTTGCATCGAGTACTACGCGGGCCTCGCCCCCTCGCTCCATGGCGAGCATTACCAGCTCGAGGGCGCGTTCGCTTACACCCGCCGCGAACCGCTCGGCATCTGTGTGGGCATTGGCGCCTGGAACTACCCGATCCAGATCGCCTGCTGGAAATCGGCGCCCGCGCTCGCCTGCGGCAACGCGATGATCTTCAAGCCGGCCGAGCTGACGCCGCTTACCGCCGCGGTATTGGGCGAGATCTACACCGAGGCCGGGGTGCCGGCCGGAGTGTTCAACGTGGTGCAAGGCGACGCCCGGGCCGGCCAATTGCTGGTACGCCATCCGGCCGTCGCCAAAGTTTCGCTGACCGGCGAAGTCGGCACCGGCAAGCGGGTCATGGCCGACGCCGCGGGCACGCTCAAGCGCGTGACGATGGAGCTCGGTGGCAAGTCACCATTGATCGTCTTCGCCGATGCCGACCTCGACAACGCGGTCGCGGCGGCGATGATGGGCAATTTCTATACGCAGGGCGAAGTCTGTACCAACGGCACGCGAGTGTTCGTGCATGACTCGGTGTACGAGCCGTTTCTCGAGCGGCTTGCAACCCGCACCCGGCGCATGAAAATCGGCGATCCCCTCGCGCCCGATACCCAGGTCGGGGCGCTGATTTCCGAGGACCACATGAACCGCGTGCTCGGCTTCATCGAACGGGGCAGGAAGTCTGCGCGCCTCGTCTGCGGCGGCAAGCGTGCGACCGGCAGCGGCGTCGACCGCGGCTTTTTCGTCGAGCCGACGGTATTTGCCGATTGTACTGACGACATCGAAATCGTGCGCGACGAGATTTTCGGGCCGGTGATGTCGGTGCTGAAGTTCTCCGACGAAGCCGAGGTCGTTCGGCGCGCCAACGATACCGTGTTCGGGCTCGCGGCGGGGGTGTTCACGCGCGATCTCGCCCGCGCGCACCGCGTCGTCGCGCTGCTGCAGGCGGGTGTCTGCTGGATCAACAACTACAACATCACGCCGGTCGAGATTCCGTTCGGCGGCGCGAAGCAATCCGGGATCGGTCGGGAGAACGGACTTATCACGATCGAGCACTACACCCAATTGAAGAGCGTCTACGTCGAGATGGGCGACGTCGCCTGCCCGTATTGACATTGCGTTTCCTGACAACCAGATCCCCAATGCCGTCCCGGAGCGATTTCGACTACATCATCGTCGGAGCGGGGTCGGCCGGATGCGTGCTCGCCAACCGGCTGACCGAGGCGCCGGAGACCGAGGTGTTGCTGCTCGAAGCCGGCCCGCTGGATCGCAGTCTCCTTATCCACATGCCTTCCGCGTTTGCCTATCCGCTCGCGGGTACCCGGTACAACTGGGCTTACCGGACGGAGCCGGAGCCCGGCTTGGACGGACGGCGCATGTCGTGCCCTCGCGGCCGCGTGCTCGGGGGTTCGTCGTCGGTCAACGGCCTGGTCTACGTCCGCGGGCATGCACTGGACTACGACCGCTGGGCCGAAGCGCAGGGTCTCGCGCACTGGTCCTATGCCCATTGCCTGCCGTACTTCAAGAAGTCCGAAACGCGCCTTCGGGGTGCCGATGAATACCGTGGCGGCAGCGGTCCGCTCTACGTCACGACCGGGGCCATGCACAACCCCCTCTATCGCGCGTTCGTCGAGGCCGGCGTGCAGGCGGGTTATGCGCGCACCGACGACATGAACGGCTATCGCCAGGAGGGCATGGGTGCGATGGACCGAACGAGCTACCGCGGCCGCCGCTGGAGCGCGGCGATGGCCTACCTGCGGCCGGCGCGGGCGCGTCCCAATCTCGCCGTCGAGTCGGGCGCTTTGGTGACGCGGGTGCTGTTCGAAGCGACACGGGCGATCGGGGTCGAGTACGCGCAAAACGGCCGCGTCATCAAGGTACGCGCCCGCCGCGAGGTGATCGTGGCCGGCGGCGCTATCAACTCGCCGCAGATCCTGATGCTCTCCGGGATTGGCCGCTCCGACACCTTGCGCGCACACGGCATCGCGCCGATTGCCGATGTCCCGGGCGTGGGCGAGAACCTGCAGGATCACATCGAAACCTACGTCCAGCACGCGTGCACGCAGCCGATCACGCTCTATTCGACCCAGACGCTGCTGGCGAAAGCGAGAATCGGCGCCGAGTGGCTGTTGTTCCACAAGGGGCTCGGGGCTTCCAATCATTTCGAATCCGGCGGTTTCATCCGCAGCCGCGCAGGCGTCCGTCATCCCGACCTGCAATATCACTTCCTGCCGATTGCGATCACCTACGACGGCAAGGAGAGGGTCAACCAGCACGGCTTTCAGGCCCACGTCGGCCCGATGCGGCCGACCTCCACCGGCTGGGTCAGGCTCGCATCGAGCGACCCGCGCCAAGCCCCGCGGATCCTCTTCAACTACATGATGACCGAGGGCGATCGCCGCGAGTTCCGCGACGGCGTCAGGCTCACGCGCGAAATCTTTGCGCAAAAGGCGTTCGACGCATTTCGCGGCGCCGAGCTCTCGCCGGGACCGACGGTCACGGCCGATGCCGCACTCGACGCGCACCTTCGGCGCAAGGCCGAGAGTGCCTATCACCCATCGTGCACATGCAAGATGGGTGCGGACGACGACCCGATGGCGGTGGTCGACGGTGCGCTGCGGGTGCGCGGCACCGAGGGCTTACGCGTCGTCGACGCGTCGATCATGCCGTCGGTGGTCAGCGGCAACCTCAATGCGCCCACGATCATGGTGGCTGAAATGGCGGCCGACATCATTCGCGGACATTCGCCGCTGCCGCCGGCACAGGTGCCGGTCTTCATCCACCCGCAGTGGCGGACGAAGCAGCGCTGACGCGGTGGCGCCGGGTGGGGGTCTTGATGGCAGGTGATGTTTGATGCATCAGCATCTGATGCATGCGTACCACGCTCGACATAGCGAATGACGTGCTGCAGGCGGCCAAGGAGCGTGCCCGCCGCGAGAAAAAGACGGCCGGGGAAGTGATTTCCGAGCTCGCCCGCAGCGCATTGACCGCGCCACCGCCGGCGCGGGGCGCACGCACGCCAAAGGCGGTCCATGGGCTGCGCCCGTTCCCGAAACGCGGCGGCATCGTGAACGAATGAGCTGATCGGCACGTTGCGCGAAGACGACGCCTACTAGGGGCTCTTCACGCTACCCGTGCGCGCGTTCGTCCCTCCGCACCGGCCGCAGAGGTTACCCCCGCAAGCGCTCGTTCTCCGGGTCGAAGGGCGACTCCCCCAGCACCGTTGCATTTTTGCGCTCGCCAAGAATTTCGATTTCCATCTTCGATCCGACCGCGGCGTGCGCCGTATCGACGTAGGCCAGCGCCAGGCTCTTGCCCAGCACATGCCCGTAACAGCCGGCGGTGGCCCGCCCGGCCAGCGCACCGCCTGCGAACAAGGGCTCGTTGCCCAACGGATCCGCGTCGGTCACGCCGTGCACTTCCAGGGTGACGAAACGATGCGGCACTCCCGCGGCCTGCTGCCGGGCCAGCGCCGCCTTGCCGACGAATTCGCCTTTGTTCATGCGCACGAAGCGCTCGAGTCCGGCCTCGAATGGCGTGTAATCGCGCGTGAGATCGGACCCCCACATTCGATAAGACTTCTCGATTCGCAGCGATTCCATCGCCCGCATGCCGACCATGCCGATGCCGAATTCGCGGCCGGCTGCGAACAATACGTCGAACAGTCCGTGGGCGTACTCGATCGGAAAATGCAGCTCCCATCCCAGTTCGCCGATGAAGTTGACGCGCAGGGCAAAGACGTCGACCGCCAGGCCCGCCTCGATCACCTGTCCCGTGAGCCAGGGAAAATGCGTGTTGTCGAACGGCGTATCGGTGAGCTTCGCCAGCACGTCACGGGCCTTGGGTCCAGCCACGACAAACGTGCCTCGGCTGGTCGTGAGGTTGCGCAATTGCACCGATCCGTCCTTCGGCAGCATCTTGGAAAGGTAATCGCTGTCGTGGCGCTCGCCGGCGCCGGCGCTGACTACATAGTAGCGATGGTCCGCAAGCTTGGTGATCGTGAACTCGGAGCGGATGCCGCCTTTCTTGGTCAACGCATGACACAGCGCGATGCGTCCGATCCTGGTCGGAACCTTGTTCGCGACAAGCTTGTCGAGCCAGGTCTCGCTGCCGGGCCCGCTCACTTCGTGCTTGGTGAACGGCGTGAGATCGATCACGCCCACCTTCTCGCGCATTCGCCGGCACTCGTTGCCGACGTGCTCGAAGTAATTGCTGCGCCGGAAGCTCCATCGGTCCTTCCGTTCGACGCCGGGCGGCGCGAACCAGTTGGCGCGCTCCCATCCATAGCGCTGGCCCCAGACGGCACCCATCTGATCCAGCTTGACGTAGATCGGGCTGGTCTTCGCCGGGCGCGCATCCGCGCGTTCCTCGTCCGGATAGTGAATGGTGAAAACGTTGCGATAGGTTTCCTCGTTCTTGCCCACCGTGTAGCGCTTGCCGGTGTAGGCGCCGAAACGGCGTGGGTCGACCGCCAGCATGTCGATACCCGGCTCGCCCTCGACGATCCACTCGGCGAGCTGCCAGCCGGCGCCGCCGGCCGCAGTGACGCCA
>JBDUCE010000126.1:0-6615 GCA_040003635.1 Betaproteobacteria bacterium | reverse complement strand
CCGCCAGTTTTGCTGCCGCGGCCACAATGAGGCTCACCTCGGATCCGCTGGCGATGAGGATCAGATCCGGCAGGATCAAATCCGTCCGATTGAGATCGGGCGCGCCAACCGGCGCATCCGTCAGCACATACGCGCCTCGCCGCAGGCCGTCGGGGTCGGCCAGGTGCGAGCGATCGAGCGTGGGCACGTTCTGTCGCGTCAACACCAGCGCGACCGGACGATGGCGCGATTCCAGAGCGACGCGCCAGGCGATCGCCGTCTCGTTGGCGTCGCAGGGGCGGATGACGCCAAGGCCCGGCACCGAACGCAGGCCGGCGAGCTGCTCGACCGGCTGATGGGTGGGGCCGTCCTCGCCCAGCGCGATGCTGTCGTGGGTGAACACATAGATGACGTGCAACCCGGTCAGTGCGGCGAGACGGATCGGCGGACGCATGTAGTCGGAGAAAACCAGGAACGTCGCGCCGAACGGCAGCGTGCCCCCGTGCGCGGCAAGACCATTGAGGATCGCGCCCATCCCGTGCTCGCGCACGCCGAAGTGAAGATTGCGACCGGCATAGCTCCAGCCGCCGCCCCCGGAGCCCTGTTTATCGGGCGCATCGGCATCCGATGGCTCGAAGTCCCCCAGACCTTTCAGCACCGTGTGGGTCGACGGATCGAGATCTGCCGACCCGCCGATCAACGCCGGCAGCCGAGGGGCAATCGCGTTCATCACCTTGCCCGACGCGACGCGGGTGGCCATGCCCTTGGCGTCGGCCGGAAAGACGGGAATGTCAGCATCCCAGCCCTTGGGCAATTCACCGTTGATGACTTGCAGCAGTTCCTGTGCGAGGTCCGGCCATGTGTTCGCGTAAGCGGCGAAACTTGCATTCCACGCGGCTTCGTCTTGCGCCCCACGCTCGATCGCCTGCCGAAAATGCGCCAGCGCGGCGTCGGGAATGTAGAACGGTGGCGCCGTCGGCCAACCCAGATGCTCTTTGGTCAGGCGCACTTCCTCCTCGCCCAGCGGCGAGCCATGCGCTTCGAAGGAATCCTGCTTGTGCGGCGAACCGTATCCCAGATGGGTGCGCACCATGATCAGCGACGGACGCCGGGCTTCTTCCCGCGCGGCTTGCAGCGCCCGTTCGATGGCGATGGTATCGTTGCCGTCGTCGATGGACTGCGTGTGCCAGCCGTAGGCGTCGAAACGCCGCATGCAGTCTTCGGTGAAGGTGATGTCGGTGCCGGCTGAGAGCGTGACGTGGTTGTTGTCGTAGAGGTAGATCAGCTTGCCGAGGCGTAAATGGCCGGCGAGCGACGCCGCCTCCGCCGCGACGCCTTCCATCAAGTCGCCGTCGCTGACGAGGCCGTAGGTGCGGTGATCGATGATCTCGAAGCCGGGCCGGTTGTAGCGCGCGGCCAAGTGCGCTTCGGCTATTGCCATGCCTACGCCGTTGCCGAACCCTTGGCCCAGCGGCCCGGTCGTCGTCTCGACGCCGGGGGTCGGGCCGCGTTCGGGGTGGCCCGGCGTGATGCTGCCCCATTGCCGGAAGGCCTTGATCTCGTCGAGGGAAACGGCGTAGCCGGTGAGATGCAGGAGGCTGTAGAGCAGCATCGAGCCATGCCCCGCAGACAGCACGAAGCGATCGCGGTCGAACCAGCGGGGATTGACCGGATTGTGCGCGAGAAACCGCGTCCACAGGACGTACGCCATCGGCGCCGCACCCATCGGCAACCCCGGATGGCCGCTGTTGGCGTTTTGCACGGCATCGACCGAAAGGAAGCGCAGCGTGTCGATGCAAAGAGCATCCTGCCCGGCGGTGGAAGTCGACGGCGAAAGTGCTGGATTCATGCGCGATTCCTTTGCTGCGGCGACAACATTCCCACATGATAAAGTAATGCCCATCCGTCCGAGAGGAATCCATGCGGTCGTTGACTGGAATTGTGCGCTCGGCCGTGCTCGTCGCCGCAATGATCACTCTTTCCGGCGTGAGCCCGGCGCTTGCGCAGGGAACCTTTCCCGACCGTCCGATCCGCCTGGTGGTGCCATTTCCACCAGGGGGAGGCGCCGACAATCTTGCACGCACGATCACCCCCAAAGCCGGCCAGATCCTGGGCCAGCCCATCGTCATCGACAACAAGCCCGGCGCGGGCGGCAACATCGGCGCCGCCGACGTTGCGCGCGCAGCACCCGATGGCTACACGCTGCTGCAAGGCACCAACGGCACGCACGGCATCAACCAGGCGCTGTATGCCAAGCCGGGGTTCGATCCATTCAAGGACTTCGTTCCGGTGTCGCGCTTCACGGTGATCCCGGCGATGCTGGTCGTGCACCCCAGCGTGCCTGCGAACAATGCCAAGGAACTCATTGCCTACATCAAGGCCAATCCGGGCAAGGTGTCGTTCGGCTCGGCGGGCAACGGCACCACGTCGCATCTCGCCGGCGTGCAGTTCAAAAACCTGACCGGCACCGACATCGTGCATATTCCCTACAAGGGCGGGGCACCCGCGATGGTGGGACTGCTGGCGGGCGACGTGCAGATGATGATCGAATTGATGGTCAGCGTTTATCCCAATGCGAAGGCGGGCAAGCTGAAAGGCCTCGCGGTGACAACCAGGCAGCGTGTGTCCACCGCGCCGGAATTGCCGACACTCGACGAATCGGGCGTCCCGGGCTTCGAGATCGTGGCATCCGACGGCGTGTACGCACCGGCCGGCACGCCGAAAGCCGTCATCGAAAAACTGAACGCGGCGTTCCGGAAGGCGCTCGAGGATCCGCAGGTGCGCGACAGCCTGATCGCGCGCGGCGCGTTTCCGATGCCCGGGACGCCCGACGACCTGGCGCAGCATATCGCGCGCGAGTATCCGGTGTGGGTCAAGCTCGTGAAGGACTCCGGCGCACAGGTGGATTGACATGAGCGCAGGTGTTCAATCCGCGGCCTACGTCGGCCTGCCGCCCGCCCCCAAGTCAGCGCTGACGCAGACCCGCGACTATTTCCAGGCACTCGACAATTTCTGCCGCGTGTTCGCCATTCGCGCCGGTGAGCGGGTGATCATGCTGACCGATCCCTTGCTCGACCCGCGTGTTGTCGATGCCGTGAGCGGGCTGGCGAAGGCGCGCGGGGCGACGGCCAGCGTGTTCATGGCGCCGTCGACGACCCTGCCTTGCATTCCCGACGAGCTGAAACCGATGCTGGCGCAGGCGCAATTCGTCGTGTCCACCTGGTTTTGCTCGATCGAGGATCCGTTCAATGTCGCGCAGCGCAAGGCAGGCCAGCGTTGGGTCAAGATCACCTACTTCCGCGATCTCGACCTGCTGCACACGCCGCAGGCGCGGTTTCCGGTGGATCTGGTCGGCGAGATCATCCGGGCCACCGAGCGCCGGTTTCCCACCGCTTCGGACTTCACGCTGCGTTTTGCCGACGAACGCGGCAGTGACCTCGCGATTCCCTACACGCGGGCGATGCGTGCGGCGATGTTCGCCGGCAACCGCTGGCGCGGCATGATGACCGCCGACGAGCCCGGTTGCTATGTGCATTACCTGCCCACGCACGGTCCCAATTTCTGGGACAGCACGGCGATGAAGAACGATACACAGGCGACGATCGCCATCGACGGCGTACTTTTTCCGCAGTGGGCGATCGGCTTCGACCGCCCGTTCGCGGAAAAAATCGCGGTTGTCTTCGAGAATCGACGCGTCACCGAGGTGCGCGGCACATCGGAGGATGCGCGCATCCTGCGCGAGATGCTCGCCGGCGGCAAATTGATCGAAGGCGGCGGTTGCGGCTTCAATCCCAAAGCGCCCCGTTACACGATCTATCCCGCCGGGTCCAACGCGCCGGGCGCGCTGCACTTCGGCATCGACCTCGCCCAACCGTCGGACTACATTCGCAGGATGATGCCGACCTGGGAGGAGCCGCCGGTCCATCAGGACCTGGTTACGTTCGATACGACGGTGACGGCCGGCGCGACCACGATTATCGACCGCGGCTTTCTCATGGCGCTGCGCGATCCCGCCGTGGTCGCGATGGCCGGGCGCTACGGCGATCCGGTGGATCTGCTCGAAGGCGTCGTCGCGTAAGCAGGGTCAGGGTCGACTTGCCGCTAACCAAACATCCGAGTCAGATGCGACCTTATGCCTGAGGGCAAATCGATCCGGGCGGTAGTGACCTGCTGACTCCAACGCCTGCGTGCCCATCGGCTGAACCCAGAGGGGTAAACTTGTTACAGTCGATTTGTGAGCTGGCCAGTAAACCGCGCGAGCGTTGTTATCTCGATATGGGATGGCGGCGGTTGCGGCAGCAGTCGACAGCGCCGATGGTTCGGCGGCAATCCTTGCAAAGGAGAAATTGACAATGGCTAACGCTTCTTCCATCCACCCGGCAGTCGATCATGGCATGAAACCCGCGGTTGCAAACTTCGCGGGCGGCACACTGTATTGCAAGTGTTCCGACAACAAGGTTACCGTATCAATCAAGGGCCAGTGTGCCCATAACCACGTTTGCGGCTGCACGAAGTGCTGGAAGCCGGGCGGCGCGCTGTTCTCGCAGGTGGCAGTCGCGCCGCGCGACAACCTCAGCATAACCGCAAATGGGGACAAGCTGAAAGTTGTGGACCCGAACGCGACGATCAAGCGCTACGCATGCACGGGTTGCGGCGTGCACATGTACGGGCGCATCGACAACAAGGATCATCCACTGTTCGGAGTGGACTTCTTCCATACCGAGCTGTCACCCGATCAGGGCTGGGCGCCGCCCGAATTCGCGGCATTCGTCTCCTCCATCATCGAGTCCGGAGCCGATCCCGCCAACATGGGCGCCGTCAGAGCCAGACTGACAAAGCTCGGCCTCGCGCCTTATGATTGCCTGTCCCCGGGACTCATGGACGCAATTGCCACGCACACCGCGAAAGCAAAGGGCGTGCTCAACCACGCGTGACACCCGTGCCAGGCAAGGCGCAATGCGGCCCCCGTCGGGGTCGCATTGCAATCATGGGCTTGGCTTCGAGCGAAGCTTCGCCGCCACGCCGGTCGGCTTGGCCGCCCCGCGGCGAGCAGTGGCGCGCTTGCGCGGCGAACCTCGACAACGGGCCGGCTGATCGCCTCGACCATCGTGACGACGTCGGTACGCAGCGTATCGAAATGACTGGCCATGCTGTTCCAGTGCCGCGGTTTCATCCATTCGCGCCTGCGGCGTCGCCTGCGCGCCAGCGCGCGTCGGTTTCATGACGGTCACGCCGCGCTCTTTTCACGATGATTCAGGTCGCCATTCATATTCAGGACAATCATGCCCGCATTGCCCGCACACGCGCGGTTCGTCATCATCGGCGCCGGCATCCACGGTCTTTCCACCGCGATGCACCTGGCGCAGAAGCTCAAGGCGAAAGGCGAGACGGTGGGTGTCGACGGTACGCACATTGTCGTCCTCGACAAGACCGGCGTCGGCGCCGGCGCATCCGGCATTGCCTGCGGCGTGATCCGCAATAATTACTACCAGCCCGCCATGCGCGAGCTGATGGCGCATTCGGTCTCGGTGTGGGAAAGCGACCCGGAAACCTACAGCTACCACCCGGTCGGCTACATGCAGATCAGCCCGGAAGTGATGCACACCCAGGTGAACACGATTTACGACCAGCAGCGGACCATCGGCTACGAGTCGGTCTTCATCGAAGGCGAACAGAAGTGCATGCAGTACATGCAGGGAATCCTGCACGACTGGCAGGCGAAGAACATCACCTCGGTGCTGCACGAGAAGCGCGGCGGCTATGCCAACAACATGGCCTCCCTGCACGGATTGTCGCGAAAAGTGCGGGCGCTGGGAGTTGAGATTATCGAGGGTGTGACGGTTACGGCGTTGCATGCGGACAGCGGCTCGCGCGCCGTGCGACGGGTCGAGACCAGCGCCGGCGCCATCGCCTGCGAGCAGGTGATCGTGGCGGTGGGCCCCTGGATCAATTCGATCTGGAACATGCTCGACTTACCCAAGACGACCAACGTCAAGGGCCGCGACGGCGCAATGCACGAAGACGTTCCGATGTGGCATTACATGGCGTTGCAGGAAGGCACGCTGGGCGTCGATCCGAATTTTCAGAAGACCAACGACGGCGCGATGCCCCCGGTCATCCACGTCGACACCGACGCACCGCTCTATTCCGACCGCGATGGTGCGCTCATCACGGACAAGTTGTGGGGCCTTTACTACAAGCCCGATTTTCATTTCGGCGGCGTGCAGGGCGGCGCGATGCCCGCTGCGGTGGATCGCACTGCCGACGAGGTGCGGGTGGACCCGTACGGACCGGCATCGCCTGAATTCGTGGTGACCGACAACTTTGCCGACATGTGGACCTCAGCGCTCGCCTTTTGCCAGAAGCGCTTCGAGGGTCAGCACGGCGTGTATCGCAAGGAACCCTCGGGGGGCATCGGTTGCTTTACGCCGGACAGCTTTCCGGTGTTCGACCGCTTCTGCGACAACGTCTATGTGATCGCCGATTCCAATCACGGCTACAAGATGATCGGGGTGGGAGCGCTCGTCGCCGACGAGATTCTCGGCGAGACGCGGGCCTTGCTCGAGCCATTCCGCTTCTCCCGCTACGCGTCGGGTCGATTGCATCCGACGTCCAACAGTCCGTTCCCCTGGAGCT
>JBDUCE010000125.1:0-6634 GCA_040003635.1 Betaproteobacteria bacterium | reverse complement strand
CCACGAATCCGGCAAATCCGATTTCGGTCAGCACCACCGCCCACGGAAACAGGAATGCGATCTCGAGATCGAACAGGATGAACAGGATGGCGACCAGGTAATAGCGGACGTCGAACTTCATCCGGGCATCCTCGAACGCTTCGAAGCCGCATTCGTAGGGGGAAAGCTTCTCGGCATCGGGCTTGTTGGGCGCAACGAGCTTGCCCACGCTCAGCATGACGGCGGCCAGGAAGAGGCCGAAGAGAATGAAAAGCAGGATGGGAAAATACTGTTCGAGCATGTCGTCGGGCGCCCTGCGGACTTGCCGCGCGTCCCCCGCAAATTCCGGCCTAAGCCGGCAAGACCGCGGTAACGAGAACGCCGGCCGGTGCTTGCCGCACGCGGCGATGCCTCTTACCGCACCGATGTTCGAAACGCGGCCACTGCTGGCCCGCGCTTACTTCCTGGCTGCAGTCCTTGACGACACCCATGGCAATCGAGGCATCGATCCGATGGTGCCCACGGCGAGACTCGAACTCGCACAGCTTTCGCCACTGCCCCCTCAAGACAGCGTGTCTACCAATTTCACCACGTGGGCATTCCGAGTTCCTCTCCGACTCGCGGCCGCCCGAAAGACCGGCTGCCGTACTGCAAATCGCCAATTCGCTATTTGGGTACTTCTCCCGCTTTCGACCCTGGGTCAGCGGCTGGTGCGGACTTGGCCGGCTCGGCACTCCCCGACGGAGCCGGCGCGCCGGCTGCAGGCAGCGTGGTTGCCGGCGTTGATGGAATATCGGCGGCCTTCGACGGCGGCAATCGATCCATCACACCCTGTTGTACGCTGCTGCGCGGCGCTGCCCGGGTCGACGCATACCAGGTGAGGCCAAGGCTCGACAAAAAGAACGCGGCAGCAAGAACGGCCGTGGTGCGGGACAGGAAGTTGGCGGAGCCGGCCGAGCCAAACAGGCTTCCGGACGAACCGCTGCCGAACGCGGCCCCCATGTCGGCGCCCTTTCCGTGTTGTAACAGGACGAATCCACAAATGCCGATGGCCACCAGCACGTGCGCCACCAGCAGAAACGTTTCCAGAATGCTCATTGCCAGCTCTCCAAGCTTCCGCAACATCGCGTACGAACCACGTTAGGCACCGGCAATCGCCAAAAATTCGCCCGCTTGCAGTGACGCGCCGCCAACCAGCCCACCATCGATATCCATTTGCGCGAATAGCGCCGAGGCGCTATCGGCTTTCACGCTGCCGCCGTACAACAGCAGAACATCACCGGCATGCGCCGCTTTCAGGCGATTGCGCAGCAGGGCATGCACTGCCTGGGCCTGTTCCGGCCGGGCGGTTTTTCCCGTGCCGATCGCCCAAACGGGCTCGTAGGCCACGACCATGGCGGATGCCCGTTCCGCCAGGACGTCCAGCACGGCATCGAGCTGCCGCAGGACAACTGTTTGCGTCGCTCCCGCCTCCCGCTCTGCAAGCGTTTCGCCCACGCACGCAATCGGCGTAAGCCCCGCTGCCAGGACGGCGCTCGCCTTGGCCGCCACCTCGGCGTCCGACTCGCGGTAGTGCTGGCGACGCTCCGAGTGGCCCACGATGGCGTAGCGGCAGCCGAAGTCCACCAGCATCGACGCGGCGACCTCGCCCGTATAGGCCCCCACGGCATGCTCGCTGACGTTTTGCGCACCCCAGCGGATCGCGGTGCCCGTGAGCGCCGCCTGCGCCTGGCCGAGATAAGGGAACGGCACGCAGACCGCAAGCGTCCGGCCGGCCGGCGCGCGCCAGCCACCCACGAGAGCGTCGAGGAGCTTCGCGTTGGAGGCGAGCCCGCCATTCATCTTCCAGTTGCCGACAACGAGCTTTTCGCGCATTGATGGATCGCCCGCAATCGTTCCACGCCAAAAGCGCGCTCCAACAGACGCGCGCCTGCAAAACCTGACGATTATACCGCGCTGCGGCAACGCCCCGCAACGCAAGGGGCCGGGCGAGCATGGCGGCCGGGATCTCCTGCTGGCCCCACCGCAACACGATCCTCCCTTTGCTTTGCCCCCGTGCGGCGGTGAACGGGACATTATCGCGCGCATCACCGCGCCACCGACGGTATACACTGCTCGCACGGATTTGAGTTGCACCGGAAACTACCGATACATGCACCTGACCTAGCCAAGGTCCTCGCCGGAAAAGCGAGGCTGCGCATTGCCTTGACCTCCATGGATACCATCATGCAGACATCGACGCTTCCGATTGTTCGCCGCTTGCTCGCCACCGCTGCCGTTTCAGCGTCGCTCCTCGCCTGGGGCTTCGCGCCGGCGCTGGCAGCCACGCCGAAGGACACCTTGGTGGTCGCCTTTGCCTTCGACGACATCATTACGATGGATCCCGCCGAGGCCTTCGAAATCTCGGCGGGCGAAATCATGGGCAATACCTACGACCGGCTGGTCCGCTTCGATGTGAACGACCCCTCCAAGTTGTCCGGCGACATTGCGAAATCGTGGACCGTCTCGGCCGATGGCAGGACCTACAGCTTCGAGTTGAAACCCGGCTTGAAGTTTGCGTCGGGGAATCCCCTCACCGCCGAGGACGTCGCTTTCTCGCTCCAGCGCGCCGTCATTCTCGACAAGACGCCTGCCTTCATCCTGACGCAGTTCGGATTCACCAAAGAGAACGTGAAGGACAAGATCAGGCAGACGGGGCCGTTGACGCTGGCCATCGAAACCGACAAGTCGTTCGCTCCGTCCTTCGTGCTCAACTGCCTCACTGCCAATGTTGCGGCCATCGTCGACAAGAAACTGGTGCTCGCCAAGGAGCAGAACAGCGACCTCGGTTACGCCTGGTTGAAGACCAGCTACGCCGGCTCGGGCCCGCTGAAACTCCGCGAGTGGCGCGCCAACGAGATCGTTGCGCTCGAGCGCAACGACGCCTATGGCGGGGGAAAATCCAAGCTCGCGCGTGTCATCTACCGGCATGTAAAAGAGGCGGCCACCCAGCGCCTGTTGCTTGAAAAAGGCGACGTGGACATCGCCCGCAATCTCACCCCGCAGGATCTTGCCGCCCTGTCCTCCAATAAGGACATCAAGACGACGGGCACGCCCAAAGGCACGGTCTATTACTTCAGCCTGAACCAGAAGAATCCGACGCTGGCCAAGCCCGAAGTCCGCGAGGCATTCAAGTGGCTGGTCGATTACGCCGCCATCGGCGACACGCTGATCAAGAACATCGGCGTCGTGCACCAGAACTTCCTGCCGGTCGGCCTGCTGGGCGCCAGCACCGAGAACCCGTACAAGCTCGACGTCGAGAAGGCGAAGGCGCTGCTGGCCAAGGCGGGCGTACCGAACGGCTTCAAGGTGACGATCGACATGCGCACGGTGCAGCCGGTGCAGGGCATCACGGAAGCGTTTCAGCAGACGGCCAAGCGTGCCGGGATCGACGTCGAAATCCTGCCCGGCGACGGCAAGCAGACACTGACGAAATACCGGGCGCGAACCCACGACCTCTACATTGGCCAGTGGGGTGCCGACTATTGGGACCCGCACAGCAACGCCGATACTTTTGCGCGCAATCCGGACAACGCCGACGATGCCAAGTCAAAACCGCTGGCCTGGCGAAATTCGTGGGTCATTCCCGAGCTGACCAAAAAGGCCGATGCCGCCGTGCTCGAGCGCGACGCGGGCAAGCGCCGTGCGATGTACGAGGAAATGCAAGCCGAATTCCGGAAAGACAGCCCCTTCGTCATGCTTTATCAGCAGACCGAGGTGGCGGCTTTCCGCAGCAACGTCGAAGGCCTGAAGATCGGGCCGACCTCCGACACCACCTACATGTTCAAGGTCTCGAAGCGCTAACTTCGCGGTAACCCAACATTGAACCCGGTTCGCCAGCTGCCGGCGGGCGGACGCGGTGATGTTCGCCTGCTGCGGGCTTCCAATGCATTGGGACGTTTCCTGGTGGCCCTCCTGCTGACCTACCTGGGTCTGTTGGCGGTCACTTTCTTCATCGGGCGGGTGATCCCGATCGACCCGGTCCTGGCCATCGTGGGCGATCGTGCACCGGAGCACGTCATTGCCCGCGTCCGCGAGGAGCTCGGCCTCAACAAGCCGTTATGGGAACAGTTTTACATCTATGTGAGCAAGGTCCTGCACGGCGATTTCGGCAGGTCGGTACTGACGTCGAATCCGGTGATGCAGGACATTCGGCGAACCTTTCCGGCGACGTTCGAGCTGGCGACGCTGGGCATCATCATCGGGGCGGGAATCGGCGTCCCGTTGGGCGTCTGGGCCGCAGTCAGGCGCGGCCGGCTGGTTGACCAGATCGTTCGCATCGTGGGGTTGATCGGTTATTCGGTTCCGATCTTCTGGCTCGGGCTCATGGCCCTCGTCGTGTTCTATGCCCGGCTCGGCTGGGTCGCAGGGCCGGGCCGCATCGATGTCGTCTATGAATACACACTGATGCCGGTTACCGGGCTCCTGCTCCTCGATACTGCGCGCGCCGGCGAATGGGGGGCTTTCGCCAACGCGTTGTCGCACCTGATCCTGCCGGCTTCGCTGCTCGGCTATTTTGCGCTCGCCTACATCAGCCGCATGACGCGTTCGTTCATGTTGCACGAGCTCGCCCAGGAATATGTGATCACAGCGCGCGCGAAAGGCCTTTCGGAGAGCCGGATCATCTGGCGTCATGCACTGCGCAACGCGATGGTGCCGCTCGTGACAGTGATCGCTTTGTCCTACGCCGGCCTCCTGGAGGGCTCGGTGCTCACCGAAACGGTCTTTGCCTGGCCGGGGCTCGGCCTCTACATCACCAACTCGCTGCAGAACGCCGACATGAATGCCGTGCTCGGGGGCACGATCATCGTCGGCTCGATTTTCATCGGCCTCAATCTGCTCTCGGACCTGCTCTACACGCTGCTCGACCCGAGAACGCGGACGTGATGTACCCGAGACTCCTGACGCGAACGCGATGACACCGAACGCCACCGGTGGCGCCGTAGCCGATGAAAGCCTGCGCGATTGGTTGATGTCCGACCGGCCGCGCTCGCGGCGGCAGGCATCCATCGGGCGCGCCTACCGCGCGTGGCTCGGCTTTTCCGGTAACCGGCTCGCGATGCTCGGCCTCGCGATCGTCGTCGGTCTGGTGCTGGTAGCGCTGTTCGCTGATTTTCTAAGCCCTTATTCACCCTACATCGGTGATTTGCGCACGACGCGCTTGCTGCCGCCATCGGCCGCGCACTGGTTCGGCACCGACGACCAGGGCCGCGATATCCTCTCGCGCGTCGTTCAGGGCTCGCGGATCACGCTGTTCGTCGTCGTACTCGTCGCCGTGCTGGCGGCACCGATAGGGCTGGCCGTCGGCACGGTGGCGGGCTATTCGGGCGGGGTGATCGACGCGGCGCTGATGCGCATCACCGACATCTTCCTGGCGTTCCCGCGGCTCATTCTCGCGCTGGCGTTTGTTGCGGCGCTCGGTCCGGGCATCGAAAATGCGGTGCTCGCCATCGCCATCACGTCGTGGCCCCCATACGCGCGAATAGCGCGCGCCGAGACCCTCACGATCCGGCAAACGGATTACATCGCTGCCGTGCAGCTGATCGGCGCTTCCCCTTGGCGGATCGTGTTGCGCCACATCATGCCGCTTTGCGTGTCTTCAGTGATCGTGCGCGTCACGCTCGATATGGCGGGCATCATTCTCACCGCTGCGGGCCTGGGTTTCCTGGGCCTCGGCGCGCAGCCGCCCATGCCCGAATGGGGCGCGATGATCGCCAACGGCCGACTCTATGTGCTCGATCAGTGGTGGGTTGCCGCGGCGCCGGGCGCGGCCATTTTTGTGGTGAGCCTGGCCTTCAACCTGTTGGGCGACGGCCTGCGCGATGCGCTCGATCCCAAGGCTCGAGAATGAACGCACCGCCACCGCATGTCCCGCCCAATCGCCCACCGCATTTGCCGCAGCCTTTGTCATCCGATCCGTCGTCCGATCCGATGCTCGTGGTCGAAGACCTTCGCGTCTCCTTCCCCGGCCGCGAAGGGGGCCGGATCGAAGCGGTGCGTGGCATTTCGTTCACGCTGGGTCGCGAGCGATTGGGCATCGTCGGCGAATCCGGTTCCGGGAAATCGCAAACGGGACGCGCGATCCTCGGCCTCACGGCGCCGGAGGGACGCGTCAGCGCCCGGCGGCTTATGTTCAACGGTGTCGACCTCATGCTTTGCACGCCGCGGGAGAGGCGGCGGCTGCGCGGCGGCCGGATCGCCATGGTGTTGCAAGATCCGAAGTATTCGCTGAACCCGGTGATGACCATCGGCGAGCAGATTGCCGAGACGTTGCTCGCCCACACCCGGATGTCCTCCGGCGAAGCGAGAGCAAGGGCGATGGCCGCGCTCGAATCCGTTCAGATCGACGATCCGAAACGTGTCTGCAAGCTTTATCCGCACGAGGTCTCGGGCGGCATGGGGCAGCGGGCGATGATTGCCATGATGCTGATTGCCAACCCGGACCTGCTGATTGCGGACGAGCCGACCTCCGCGTTGGACGTCACGGTTCAATTGCAGGTGCTTGCCGTTCTTGACGCGCTGGTCGTCGAGCGCGGCATGGGGCTCATTTTCATTTCGCACGACCTCCGGCTTGTTGCGACGTTCTGCGACCGTATCCTGGTCATGTACGCCGGTC
>JBDUCE010000124.1:0-6669 GCA_040003635.1 Betaproteobacteria bacterium | reverse complement strand
CGTGACCTCCTGATCGGCATCGATCCCAAATGGGGAGAACGCGAGACCTGGATCGTGATACGCCGCGCCGGCGGACCGGTCACCGACTTCTATCTGCTTGGCGCGCTGGACTTGCGCCGCGACGCCAATGACGCAATCGTCGGCGCGCCGAGCGAGCAGCGGGTATTCCGCGACGTGCTCGGCCGCACGCTGTGGATTTCCGGCGTCGTGACCTTGATCTGCCTGCTGCTGGGCTATCCGGTTGCATTGGTGATCGCCCGGCAGCCGCCGTCGCGCGCGGCCCTGCTCCTTTTCCTGGTGCTGCTGCCGTTCTGGACCTCGCTCCTGGTGCGCACCGTCGCATGGGTCGTGCTGCTGCAGAAGGAAGGCGTGTTGAACAGCCTGCTCCTGTCGCTATCGATCGTGCATGAGCCGCTGAAAATGATCTTCAACCGGTTCGCGGTGTACGTCGCGATGGTCCATGTATTGCTGCCGTTCATGGTGTTGCCGCTGTACAGCGTGATGCGTGGGATCCCGCCGGCGTACCTGCGCGCGGCGTCGTCGCTGGGCGCGCCGCCCTGGACCGCATTTCGCCGCGTGTACCTGCCGCAAACGCTTCCCGGCGTGGGCGCCGGTTGCCTCATGGTGTTCATCCAGGCCCTGGGCTACTACATCACGCCGGCACTGCTGGGCGGCGCCGACGACCAGATGATCAGCTACTTTATCGCGTTCTACGCGAGCAGGACGGTCAACTGGGGCATGGCTGCGGCACTGTCGATCATGCTGCTGGGAGCGACGTTGGCGCTGTACGCGGTGTACAACCGCCTGGTTGGCGTCGAGCGCATGCGGCTCGGTTGAGATGGCGCGCCCCGGTACCGAGACGGTTGGGCAACGCCTCGCAAGTGCGGGGCTCGGCGCACTGACCGCGCTGGTGCTCGTGTTCCTGGTCGCGCCGATCCTGATCATCGTGCCGCTGTCGTTTTCCTCGGGCTCGTTCTTCTATTACCCGCTGCCTGGATTCAGCTTGCGCTGGTACCGGGACTTTTTCACGTCTTCCTTCTGGCTGCCGTCGGTCTGGAACAGCTTGATCGTCGGCAGCGTCGCAACGCTGTCCGCTACCGTGCTGGGCACGCTGGCGGCGCTCGGCATCTGGCGGGCGCGGTTTCCCGGGCAGGCGCTGGTGCTGGCGTTGCTCATCTCGCCGATGGTGGTCCCGGTAATCATCATCGCCGTGGGCGTCTATTTCGCCTTCGCACCACTCGGATTGACCAACGGCTACACCGGCCTGATCCTCGCGCACACCACGCTCGCGGCGCCGTTCGTGGTCGTGACCGTCCTCGCGACGCTGTCCGGTTTCGACCGCACGCTGATCCGCGCCGCGGAAAGCCTGGGTGCCTCCCCCGTCACGACGTTTCGCCGCATCACGCTGCCGCTGATCCTGCCGGGCGTCCTTTCGGGCGCGGTGTTCGCGTTCGCCGCATCATTCGACGAAGTCGTGGTCGCTCTGCTGATGGCGGGTCCCGGCCAGCGCACGCTGCCGCGACAGATGTTCGCCGGCATCAACGACAACATCAGCCTGACGATCGCCGCCGCGGCCACCATGCTGATCGCCATTTCGCTGGTGCTGATGATGGCGGTCGGCCTGTTGCGACGCCGGAGCGAGCGGCTGCGCCGGCCCGACGCATGACGCCTACGCTCATGCGCTGAGTCAAATCCCGCTGCACCGCTGCACCGCTGCACCGCGGGACGGTGGGATTGCCGTGCGTCAAGGACGCGTTGACCGGCTCGGCTGTCCGTGTTGTTGGGGTGGCGGGCTTTCCCATCCGTCGTTGCCTTCGATGTTGCCTCCCATTGCGCCGCCCACCACTCGCATCAGCTGATCGAAGCTAAAGGGCTTCCGGACAAATCCATAGTCGCCCTCGATGATGCTCCGCACCCGCGCTTCCGGCATGTTGCTCATGAATATCGTCCGCGTGTCGGCACCTGCCGGGCTCGCCCGGATCTGATACAGAAGCGCGGTTCCGACCAGCCCTTCCATCACCACATCGGTGAGCACCAGATCGAAGCGGCACTCCCCCACGAGCGCTGCGGCATCGGTGCCATTACGACTGGTGACTACGTCCCATCCATGCGCAGTGAGCATGTTGGAGATCGATTCGAGCATTGCCGGTTCGTCGTCGACCAAGAGCACGGTTTTCATGGGCGGCCTTTACGAATACTGTGCAGTTGATCATAAAGAACGCTTCCACCCGGGGCCGTCAGGCAAACGGCGGACTTATGTCGGACGCTCAGGCGACTCGTCAATAAAAAGAGAGTCATCGTCGACCAACCGGGAGCCACCCGGCTCCGGACGCGCGTGTTCAGGGCTTCCGTGAGCTTCGCCGACCCGGCGGGAGGGTACGAATGCGCGGCTGGTACGCCGCAGGCATACCTTTTGCGCATGTACGCCTGCCAGAACTGGGCGGGTCCAAAACTCCACAGTTCGCCCGGAGCGACGCCTGCTGGTGGACCCGGCGGACGACGAATCCTGGCATTCGCTGACATTTAAGGTCAGCGAACCGACCACAGGGAAGAATGGAATGCGGCCGCCGGAAGTCCTGTATACCGCAGAACTGCTCGCGCAAGCGCTGCAGGCCTATGACCGCCAGGTCCCCATGCAGAGAATGCAGTTCTGTGATGCGGCGACTGCGGAGAACTGTGCCTTTCGCCAAGCCGGGACGTATGGCTCGGTGGCGCATTGGCAAGTGATGAGCACGTTGTGTGCTGCCGAGCTTCATCAGCGGGCAGAAGGCCTTGGCACGGCGTTTCTCGGAACCCACAAGCGGCTGAGTGCCAGCCCTGCCAGTGATGTGCGCCGAGCGGCCAAAGACTGGATCGCCGCCAGAATCGCGGACGAAACCAAGGATGTCGAAAGGCACCTTCCGTGGCCGGGCCGGGCGTCTGCCTCCGGTCTTGACTCCGCCGATCTGAATGCGGTGGCCGCGCGCGAAATTCAGGCCGCGTCGGTTCGCCTCGATGCGGCATTCGATAGTTTCCAGCGTGCCCGCACGGAGCGCCTCCTGCGCTGGGTGATTCGCTCGTGGCGGTCCGCAACCGCGTTACGGCTTATCCGGCCAACGCGCTGAGAATTTCAACGACGACCTGATCGATCGCCTCCCCGGCATTCGCGCCCGGGCGCTTTTCGCTCACGCCCGCTGCTGCGGATTTTGTCATCACCCGTCGGCGGGCCGGGCATTCCGTCGCCGAAAGCAATCGCCCTACTCGTGTAGCACGCCGCGCATTCGCGGGATCTAGCGCCGCTGGAACCCGCCTCCCGAAGCGAACATCGGCCGCTGCACCGGAACGTGATGGCCCCCACGGAACGCAGGAGAGCGTCGAAAATTCGGCACAAGCACTACGACACTCCCCGCCGGAAAGAATCCCGAATTCCACCACGGCCCGCAGCCAGTCCAGCCGGAGTCGCATCCGGCACTGACCGGCGCAGCCGCCGGCTCGACCACGTACTGTACAACGGGAGGGGCCGGAATCATTGCATATTGTATTGGTATGGGCGGCGGCACCTGGCGCGCGGCGAGTTGGACTTCACTTTCGAGCTGTCGAACGCGCTCGGACAGGACCTGCAACTCAGCCTGTTGCGCTGCATCGCGCGCCGCGTTGGCGTACGCCGCGCTCCGCGGTGCGCTTTCGTGCGCGACGTGGGTGACGCGGACCCCCTCGGGGGGCGCCAGATTGCTCACATTGACTGCGCCTGATGCGTCGACCCAGGTGTACACGTCTGCGTGAGCAAGCTGCGGCGCAAAGGCGCAGGCGAACATCGAGGGCAAAGCTGATCGAAGAAATCGTTTGAGCATGGTCGCGGTCCCGTTACGCTTCGATTGTAGGCACAGGCGGTGCCATTGTGCACGCCGCGGTACCGGATGAGCAAAGCACTCCAGTCCGCCCGGACGACCGGTGTTGCGCCAAAGCCATCGGCCTGACAGAATCCTTAGCCCAAGCATCCTGGTAATTCCCCTGTTTTTGTCGATCGAGGACCTATGATCATGAAGAAAACGACATCAATGCTCATCGCGGCGGCGGTCGGGTTGCTGTTGCCGGTCGGTACGCTGTTCGCCGGCACCAAGGCACCCAATGCGCCAACGTCCCACAAATGGAAATTCTCGCCCACGATCAATGCGCCTTGGGCGATGGAAGATGACCAGGAGCCGCTCGATAGCCCGATCGACGCGGCAGGGCTCTGTCGCTCCAACCCGTTCACCACGACCGGCGCGTACGGGCCGCTTGGATCGAATGTCGATGTCATCACCGGCGACGTGGTCAACAACAGTGGCTTTTCCAATTTCGGTTGCACCACGCCGCAAAACGAGACCACGATTGCCGTCAATCCCACCAACGCCAATAACCTGATCGCCGGCGCGAATGACTACCGGGTTTGTTGCGACTTCGACGGCCTGAACGACGGTACGGGCTGGGCCTATTACTCCACCGATGCGGGCGCCACCTGGAAAAATGTCCAGCTTCCGAAGCTCACCGCCGAAACCGGCGCCACGGGCGTTTTCAAGAAGTTCGACTCCGCCGGCGACCCGGTCATTGCCTTCAGTCCCGATGGCATCGCCTATTACGCCAACATCGTCTTCAGCCGGGTGAGTCCGGCGTCCGGGGTCGTCGTGAGCGTCTCCTCGGATGGGGGCAAGAACTGGAGCCCACCCAACATGGTGGCGTATCAGGATGCCGGAAACTTCTTTCTCGACAAGGAATGGATCGGTGCCGGCGCGAACGGTAAAGTGGTAGTCACCTGGACGCGCTTCAACCAGGGCCCTCACGGCGCGAGTTATCTAAGCTCTCCCATCGTCGGGGCGATCTCCAATGACTATGGAAAGACCTGGAACCGCCAGGGCTTTCCGATCTCGGATGCGGCGCATCCCTTCAACCAGGGCTCGCAAGTCGCGTTCGACGGGGGCGGCGCACTCTACGTGGCCTACGAAGGCTCATCGCCCACGACAGGCTACGCGACGGATGCGCTGGTGTTGGCGCGCTCGACCGATGATGGACGCTCGTTCCAGACGGTGGAGCTCGCCCGGGTGTACGACGACCTCGACTGCTACCCGATTTACAGCGGGCGCCAGACCCTGACCGACATGCACTTCCGGCTCAACAGCTACCCGTCGATGAGCATCGATCGCGTGACCGGCAACATTGCGATTACGTGGACCGACAACCAGGGCTCCGGCAACTGCGGAACCGGCGCGCCTGCTTTCATCGGAACGGCGACGGCGAACCAGGTGAAGCTGGTCAGTGGCACTTGGCCGGCGATCGCCACCGCCGCGGTCACTGCCATCACGACGAGCGCACCAGACAAGGTGTTTCCGTCGGTCGCCGCCGCCAACGGCAAGACCGTCGTCGGCTACTACACTCGCGACTATGGCATTACTTCCGTGGCGATTATTTGCAACGAGGGCACCAACGACAATCCGGGCAGTGTCATTCCCCCGTCCCCGACGGCGCGCTCGGTATGCATGGATTACGCGGCCAAGACGAGCACCGATGCGTTCGGCGCGCAAACCCGGCTTTCGACCGAAAGCTCCAACCCGTTCATCCAGTTTGCCAATGGCTCATTCATCGGCGATTACACCCAGGTCGCCATCAGCCCGAATGGCCTGAAGGCGCACGCTGCGTGGACGGATTTCCGCGGCAATCCCGGGGTGACCCCCGCCAATCAGGATGTCATGTTTCAATCGTTCGCTCCATAAGACGTCCGGGCGCGGCTTATGGGGCGCACGCCCGCAGCCGCGCCTACTTGAGTTGCGGGCGTGCGTGGTCGTCCGCGGGCAACTCGTTCCGGGTTTGAGTGACCGTTGCGCATGCAGATGTCGACCCAGGTGGGCATTGTGGGCGCGGGCCCGGCCGGGCTCCTGCTCTCGCATCTGCTGCATCTGCGAGGCATCGACTCCGTAGTCCTGGAAAACAGGAGCCAGGCGGCGATCGAAGGCACCATTCGCGCCGGGGTCCTGGAGCAGGGCACGGTCGAAATCCTGACCCAGGCCGGCGTGGGGGCGCGGATGCTCCGCGAGGGTCTGGTGCACCACGGCATCGAGCTTCGCTTCGGCGGACGCGGCCATCGTATCGATATGCATGCGCTGACCGGGGGCCGCGCGATAACCGTGTATGCCCAGCATGAGGTCATCAAGGATCTCGTCGCTGCGCGGCAGGCCGCCGCGGGCGTCTTGTTATTCGAGGTGGAAGGCGTCAGCGTCCGCGACTTCGATACCGATCGGCCGTCGATCCGGTTTCGCAGCAATGGCGAAGTCCAGAACCTGCGCTGCGATTTCATTGCGGGATGCGATGGCTTTCACGGCATTTGTCGCCCCGCCATTCCCGCCAAGGAGCGCCACGAGTTCACGCGCGTCTATCCGTACGGTTGGCTCGGCATTCTCGCCAAGGCGCCGCCATCGGCCAGGGAGCTGATCTACGCCTATCACGAGCGCGGCTTCGCGCTGGTCTCCATGCGCTCACCGGAAATCCAGCGTCTGTACATCCAGTGCAATCCGAACGACGACATCGCCCACTGGCCCGACGAGCGCATCTGGGGCGAGCTGCATGCGCGCCTCGCCACCCAAGCGCCATGGCAGCTCGCCGAGGGCCCGGTGCTGCAGAAGGGCATCATCCCGATGCGCAGTTTCGTGGTCGAGCCGA
>JBDUCE010000123.1:0-6686 GCA_040003635.1 Betaproteobacteria bacterium | reverse complement strand
ACTCCGCCCACGTATGCTCGAACGCCGGCCGGCGCAAGTTGGCGCCGAGGCTCGCGCGATCGAGAAACACGATGTGGTGCGGCATGCTTTCGTCTCGCCGGGTCAACTATGGACCGACCCGGTGGAGTGCATTTCGTAGAATTGCTGCTCCTTGCTCACCTTCTTCTTGGGCACTCGGTCGTGGGTGCGCCAGTAGGTCGAAGCAGCGGCGACGCCACTGCCGGGCGTCACCTCGATCCCGACGTCCTGCATGGACATCTCCGCGCCGGCGAGCGCACCGGCCACCATCAGCTCGTTCAGGTCGCCCAGGTGACCGATACGGAACACTTTTCCCGCAACTTTGGAGAGCCCGGCACCCATCGCCAGGTTGTAGCGGCGGAACGCGACGTCGATCACATGGGCGCCGTTGAAGCCCTCCGGCACGACGATCGCGCTCACCGTATCGGAGTACCACTTGGGCGCCTTGGCACACAGCGCAAGCTTCCAGCCCTGCGTCACCGCAGCCCGTACGCCCTCGGCGAGATAGTGATGCCGCGAGAAGACGTAGTCGAGACCCTCCTCGAACAGCAGGTCGAGGGACTCGCGCATGCCATAGAGCAGCGGCAACGACGGCGTATACGGAAAGTAACCGGTTGCGTTGGCCTTGATCATGTCCACGAGATCGAAATAGCAGCGGCGCGATTGCGCCTTCGGCATCGCGGCAAGCGCCTTCGGGCTGACGCCGAGGATGCCCAGTCCCGCGGGCAGCATGAACCCCTTCTGCGAGCCGGACACGGCGAGATCGACTCCCCACTCGTCCATCCGGAAATCGATGCAGCCCACCGAGCTCACGCCGTCCACGCAGAGCAGTGCGGGATGCCTGGCGTCATCGATGACCTTGCGCAGGCCGCCGATATCACTGGTGACGCCCGTGGCAGTCTCATTGTGGCAGGCGAGGATCGCCTTGATCTGGTGTTGCTTATCCTCGCGCAGCGCCTGACCCATCCGATCGAGCGGCACCCCCTCGCCCCATTCGACCTCCAGGACCTGAACGTCGAAGCCGAGGCGCTGCGCCATATCGATCCACAGATGGCTGAACTGGCCGAAGCTCGCCGCGAGCACCTTGTCGCCCGGCGACAAGGTGTTGGTGAGCGCGGCTTCCCAGGCGCCGGTGCCCGAGCTCGGGAACAGAAACATCTGGCCCGCCGCGGTCTTGAAAACTTTCTTCAGATCGCCGAGCACCGCCATCGTCAGTTCCGGAAACTTGGTCGAGCGATGATCTTCCATCGCGACCATCATCGCGCGCTGGATGCGATCCGGGACGTTGGTCGGGCCGGGAACGAACAGAAAGTTGCGTCCGGGAACGCGAGTACCAGGAATCTGGGTCATGCGAATTCCTCCGCTAACGTCACCTGCCGAAAGTCTTTCGGGGAACCATGTTTGCAAGGCGCGTGCCACGTGCAACCCAAGCCGGCGGCAAGCGGCCCCGTTGCGTTTTCTTCATTCGCGGTTTCGCTCTGACGCGCGGCGGGTTTCCTATCGAAACACACCGCCGTGCAAGGGTTCGCCGTGCCACCGATCCGCTGGCCGCGCCAGGAGACCAGGGCGTGCGGCCGCGCCAATGGTCCGGACGATGGTGGAACACGCCATGCTTACCCACTTCGATCAGTAGTCATACCGCGCGCGGCGCAGCCATGCGCGCACCGATCCCCCACTCCCCGGTCGTCCTATGAAAGCCGAGTTGCGCCAACGGTTGCACGCGAGCCGCAACGCGCTCCTTCCCGCGGACCGCGAACGCTTCAGCGAATCGATCACCCGCTCGGTCCTCGCCCTGGACGACTACCGGCGCGCCCGCACGGTGATGGCGTATATGACTTTCGGCAGTGAGTTCATGACTCGAAGGTTCGTGCATCACCTGTTTTGCGAAGGCAAACTACTGGTGCTGCCGAGAATTCGGCGTGCCGACAACCGCCTCGAGCTCTATCAGGTCCGCGACCTTGACAACGATCTCGCAGCGGGACCCTGGGGCATCCGTGAGCCCCGCCCGGACGCTTGCGCCACGGTCGAGTTGCCCGCGGTCGATTTTGTACTGGTGCCGGGGCTGGCATTCAATGTCCAAGGCGACCGGCTGGGATACGGCCGCGGCTACTATGATCGATTGCTGGTCGACCGCCATCCCCGCACGGCGCTGGTCGCGGCGGCATTTTCGGTGCAACTGGTCGAGCACGTCCCCGTCGGAGAGCATGATGTCCCCGTGGACCTCGTCATTACCGAGCGAAGCATCCACCGGCGGGTGGCGCACTGAGCGGCGACCGCTTGGGGCACGCACGGCCGCCACGTTGCGAGAGGCACGTGCTCCGCTGCAGGTCGAGCATTCGTTCGATGCCGGCGTTGCGGCATGCCAATTTCGCGCCTGACGGACCTTGGCATCGATGTTGCTATCCATTCCTGTGGCACGCCCGCCATCCCTCCGCAAGTCATGGCGGGCGGATAGGACGCACCCAAGCCGACGACAGTAAAATGTTTCGTTTCGAAAACATTATCGGCAAAACAAGAAACGGTGCACGCTTGCTCGCCGCGTAGGCCGTGACGCCGCCGCCCTTGCGAAACGCACCGCGCCTTTCCCCCTGGAGCTCGAGACGCCATGCCGACCGATATTGAAATTGCGCAGAAGGCCAAGATGGTAAGGATTGCCAAGATCGCCAAGGAGCGGCTCGGCATCGACGATGAGCACCTGGAGCCCTATGGCCATTACAAGGCGAAGGTATCGCTCGACTATCTCGACTCGATCAAGGATCGGCCGCGCGCCAAGCTGATCCTGGTCACCGCGATCAGCCCCACTCCCGCGGGAGAGGGCAAGACCACGACCACCGTGGGCCTGGGCGACGCGCTCAATCGCATCGGCAAGAAAACCATCATCTGCCTGCGCGAGCCCTCGCTCGGCCCGGTCTTCGGGATGAAGGGCGGCGCTGCGGGGGGAGGCCACGCGCAAGTCGTGCCGATGGAGGATATCAACCTGCATTTCACCGGCGACTTCAACGCCATCCAGCTCGCGAACAACCTGCTCGCCGCCCTGATCGACAACCATATCCACCACGGGAACGAGCTCGGCTTCGATGTGCGCCGCATCACCTGGAAGCGCGTCCTCGACATGAATGACCGCGCGCTGCGCGACATCACCGTCTCCCTTGGTGGCCCGGGAAACGGCTTTCCCCGCCAGGATGGGTTCGACATCGTGGTCGCGTCCGAGGTGATGGCCATCTTCTGCCTCGCAACCTCCGTCGCCGATCTCAAGGAGCGGCTCGGCAACATTGTCGTGGGCTACTCGCGCGAGCAGAAGCCGATCACCGCGCGCGAGCTCCAGGCCCATGGTGCGATGACCGTGCTCCTGAAGGACGCACTCAAGCCGAACCTGGTCCAAACCCTCGAGAACAACCCGGCGTTCATCCACGGCGGACCGTTCGCCAACATCGCGCACGGCTGCAATTCGGTGATCGCGACCCTCGCGGCGTCGCACCTCGCTGACTATGTCGTCACCGAGGCAGGGTTTGGGGCCGATCTGGGCGCCGAGAAGTTCATCGACATCAAGTGCCGCAAATCCGGATTGCGCCCTGACGCCGTAGTGATCGTCGCCACGATCCGCGCACTCAAGTACCACGGCGGGGTTGATCTCAAGGGCCTCAACGAGGAAAACCTCGGCGCGCTGGAAAAAGGCATCGCCAATCTCGAGCGGCACGTCAACAATGTCCGCAATCACTATGGCCTGCCTTGTATCGTCTCGGTCAATCACTTCACGTTCGATACCGACGCCGAAATCCAGCTTCTCACCAAGAAGATGGCCCACCACGAGGCGCCCGTCATTCTGGCGCGGCACTGGGCGGAAGGGGGCAAGGGCGCCGAAGAAGTCGCGCGCGCGGTGGTCAAGATGATCGAAACCACGCCCGCCGACTTCAAGTTCGTCTACGAGGAACAATTACCGCTGTGGGACAAGATCAGGACTGTCGCCACCAAGATCTACGGCGCGTCCGACGTCAACGCGGACACCAAGGTGCGTGCACAAATCAGGAAGCTTCAGGACGATGGGTATGGCCATTACCCTATCTGCGTCGCGAAGACCCAGTACTCCTTCTCCACCGACCCCCTGTTGCGCGGTGCGCCCAGCGGGCACGTCATCAACGTGCGCGAAGTCCGGCTCGCCGCGGGGGCGGAGTTCATCGTACTGGTCTGCGGCGATATCATGACGATGCCGGGATTGCCGAAGCGCCCTTCCTCCGAGCGCATCGACGTCGATCAGGACGGCAAGGTGGTGGGTCTTTTCTGATGAAGAGCGACAACATGCACACGGATCCGGGCAAACGCTCCTGTTTCCACATGCGCACGTTTCGTGGCCCGAAGTTTCAAGACGAAACGCCGCGTGCAGCGCGTTCCGAAGCGGCCGAAAACGTCGCCGCGATTCAACTCTTAGCCGAGATGAGATCGGGGATTTGGCGCGCACCCTGCTGTTACTATTCAAACATGCCCGTCGAAGGCAGGCGCGGCGCGATCGGCCCGTCTCCGGGTGGTCTGCCCTGTTTCCGAGGCGTCCGTGCCGAGCCGTGAGGACGCAATTTTAAGGAGGTGCTCGCATGTCCCGTAATTCGGTCGAGTGGGTCACGAAGCCCGAGTTCCCCGAGACGCACTATGTCGATACCAGGATCTACACTGACGAAAGCCTGTTCCGGGAAGAGCAGCAGAAAGTCTTCGGCAAGTGCTGGATCATCGCCTGCCACGAGTCGGAGGTTCCGGGCGCGTTCGACTACCGCACCTTCCAGCATCCCAGCGGCGCACCGCTGATCGTTGTTCGCGGTGAGGACCTGAAGGTGCGCTCGTTCTACAATATTTGTCCGCATCGCGGCAACACGCTCCTCTACGATCCGGTCGGGAACGCGAAGCGCATCACCTGCATTTTTCACGCGTGGTCATTCGACACCAAGGGGTCCTGCACGGACATTTCGCGCGCCAAGCAGGGATACCAGGAACGATTCAAGTGCGAGGACGCGGGATTGCGCGAGGTCAGGACCTCGGTCGGGTACGGCGGATTTATCTGGGTCAACACCGACGACGATTCCCCCCCGCTGCAGGAATATATCGGGGACGCGATGGGAATGCTCGACGAGCAGTTGAGCATGCCGCTCGAGGTCTTTCACTACCACAAGGCCGTGGTCAGCACGAACTACAAGCTGTGGCACGACACCAACAGCGAGTTCTATCACGACTACATGCATTACTTCAATCGCATCACCGGGATGCTGCAGCCGGGATATTACGACCGTAAATATACCGGTTATCCGAACGGGCATGCGTCGGTCGGCTCGATGACGATCAAGTACGACGCCTACGAAGGCAGCAAGGAGCGTGGCGTAGGCTGGCCCGGACTCGCGCCGGGGGGCTGGGTTCTGATTGACATTTTCCCGGGCATGACCTACAACCTGCGCACGTCGGTGCTGCGCATGGACACGGCAATTCCTCTGGGGCCGAACAAGCTCGTCATCGAATTTCGCGGGCTGGGCCTGAAGAGCGATACGGCGGCGCAACGCGCCGAGCGCGTTCACGATCACAACACCATCTGGGGCCCCTTCGGCCGCAACCTGCACGAGGATCTGCTCGGTGTACACGGGCAGGGCCGTGCGATGCGCGAAGGCACCGACAGCAAGTGGGTGATCCACGGCCGCGAAGAGAACATGACGATCCACGACGAAGGCGGGATGCGACATTTCTACGCCGAGTGGAGTCGGCGCATGGGTCGCAAAGCGTACGATCCTTTTGGCAAGAGCTCCGCCGCCGAACCCGCGGACGATAAAACGCTCGCGAGCGCGTAGATGCAGCTGTGCATCGACATTCGAGAGGCCAAGGGTGATTCCAAGACAATCCATCGATGAGCTGGTTTATCGTTCGTGCATGCTGCTGGACGAAAAAGACTTCTCCGGGTTTCTCGAATTGTGCGATCCGACGTTCCACTACGCCATCACCGCCTACAGCCCGGAAATCCGCAAGGAGATGACCTGGCTCGAGCACGACAAGGCCGGCTTGAAGCTTCTGTTCGACAACCTGCCGAAGCACAACAGCGACCACTCGACGCTTCTGCGTCATGCCACGGTGTATACCGTTGGCGCCACCGGCGACAACGGCCGCGCGCGAGTCGTGAGCGCTCTGCAGGTATTCAAGACTACGCTCGACGGCGGTGCCACCGAGCTGTTTGCGGTGGGCAGGCTCTACGACATGGTGGCGCTGGAGGGCGACACTCCCAAGCTGGTGGACCGCAACGTACGGCTCGAGACGCGTCTGTTCGGGTTCGGCTTTCACATCCCATTCTGAGCATCCGCACCGCGATTCAAGGCCGATGAAGATTCATCTCAATGCCCGCAACCGCGCGCATCACTTCGATGCCAACGCGGACGAGAAGTTGCTCTACGTCGGCTTGAGCAACGCCGTGGATTTGCCCTATGAATGCGGCAGCGGCACTTGCGGCACGTGCAAGGCGCGCCTGCTCGACGGCGAGATCGCGGACGGCTGGCCCGAGGCGCCCGGACGCAAATTCCTCAAGAATCCAGACGAATTCCTGCTGTGCCAATGCGCGGCGAAGACCGACCTGACCGTCGAGGTATCGAGCTTCGTGCACACCATGGAGGCCGGGGCTTCGGTGCCGCAGCGCTTTCGCGGCAGTGTCA
>JBDUCE010000122.1:0-6700 GCA_040003635.1 Betaproteobacteria bacterium | reverse complement strand
TGGCCACGGCATGGCGTGATAGCCCAGTTGCGCCGCTGCATGCAATGTCCAATAGGGATCGGCGAGATGTGCCCGGGCGAGCGCGCACAGGTCGGCCCGTCCCGCCATGATGATGCTGTTGACGTGGTCAGGCTCGTAGATCGCACCTACCGCCATGGTCGCGATGCCGACTTCGTTGCGGATGCGATCCGCGAAGGGTGTCTGGTACATGCGCCCGTAGACCGGCTGCGCATCGCGCGTGGTCTGGCCCGACGAGACATCGATGAGGTCCGCCCCCGCCGCCTTGAACAGCCGCGCGATCTCGATCGCATCGTCAGCGGTGTTGCCGCCCGGCACCCAATCGTGGGCCGAGATGCGCACGGAGATCGGCTTGTCCTGCGGCCACACCGCGCGCATGGCGCCCAACACCTCGAGCGGATAGCGGCAGCGCCGGGCAAGGCTGCCGCCGTACGCGTCGTCGCGTCGATTGGTGAGCGGGGAAATGAACGCGGACAGCAGATAGCCGTGTGCGCAGTGCAATTCGAGCCAGTCGAAGCCGCATTCGATGGCCCACGCGGTTGCCCGCACGAAATCATCGCGCACCCGATCCATGTCGGCCCGGGTCATCGCCATGGGCACCTGGTTTTGCGACCCGTAGGCTATCGGCGACGGTGCGATGAGCGGCCAATTCGGGGTGCTGCTTTCGGCGCCAAGCGGTTCGTCGGCCGCTTGCCAGCCGAGCTGAGTGGAGCCTTTCGGTCCGGCGTGACCCAGCTGCAAGGCGATTTTTGCGGGAGTATGCGTGTGCACGTAATCGACGATGCGCTTCCACGCCGCCTGGTGCGAAGGCGCGTACATGCCGGCACATCCGGGCGAGATACGCGCGTCGGAGGACACGCAGGTCATCTCGGTGAACACCAGGCCGGCACCGCCATGGGCGCGGCTCCCGAGATGGACGAGGTAGAAATCGTCCGGGGTCCCGTCGACGCATGAATACTGGGCCATCGGCGACACCACCACGCGGTTGGCGAGCGTGACGCCACGCAGCGTGAACGGCGTGAACATCGGCGGGACGGGAATCGCCGGCAGCTGGGACTTCGCCGCGAACCACGATTCCGTCCGCGCGACGAAATCCCGGTCGCGCAACCGCAGGTTTTCGTGCGAGATGCGCTGGCTACGGGTCAGCAGGCTATAGGTGAACTGCTCCGCTTCGAACGCGGTATAACGATCGACGTTCTCGAACCACTCGGTCGAATTGCGCGCGGCGTTCTGGATGCGCAGCACCTCCAGGGTGCGCTCCGCCTCGTAGCTGCGCAATGCGTCCGGGAGATCGTCGCTTCGCGCCAGCGCGCGGGCCAGCGCAATGGCATCTTCGAGCGCGAGCTTGGTGCCCGAGCCGACCGAGAAATGCGCCGAGTGGGCGGCATCCCCCATGAGCACGATGGGCGTCGGGCCGGCCAGGTCGAGCCAGCTCGCATTGGATACCCGCAGAAAGTTGATCCATGGCGATCCACGCGACTGCGCCGCATTGGTCATGAGCCCTGCGCCGCCGAGATAGGGCGCGAACAATCGCTCGCAAAAGGCGATGCCCTCCTCGGTGGACATGCGCTCGAGACCCGCCGCACGCCAAACCTCTTCCGGGGTCTCGACAATGAAGGTGGATGTTTGCGCGTCGAACCGGTAGGCGTGGGCCTGGAACCAGCCCCACTGCGTCTGCTCGAAGGCAAACGTGAACGCATCGAACCGCCGCTGTGTTCCAAGCCAGATATAACGGCACCTCCGTCGCTCGAGCTGCGGCCTGAAAACGTGCGCATATTTGGCCCGCAGGCCGCTGTTGATCCCATCGCTCGCCACGATGAGGTCTTGCGGGCCGAATGCGCCTTCGTCGGTCGCTTCCGTCTCGAAGACGAGCTTCACACCGATCGCTTCGCAGCGCCGCTGCAGGATATTGAGGAGCCGCTTGCGGCCGATGCCGCAGAAGCCGTGTCCGCCCGAGGTGATGGTCCGGCCCTTGAAATGAACGTCGATGTCGTCCCAATGAAAGAACGCATCGAGAATGGCCGCATGGGATTGCGGGTCGGCTGCGGCGAGATTGCCGAGCGTCTGGTCCGAGAACACCACCCCCCATCCGAACGTATCGTAGGGACGGTTTCTTTCCACGACGATGACCTCGTGCCGCGGATCGGCCCGCTTCATGAGAAGTGCGAAATAGAGACCCGCCGGCCCGCCGCCGGCGCACAGGATGCGCATTGTTTGCACCGCCGCCGAACGCCGGCAGCCAGATAGTTTCCGTATAAATATTTTATACCTGAATTATCTGCGGTCAAGCCCCTTTTTCAGTGGCGGCGGGCTTGATCTCGCGCTGGGTCACGCCGGCAGTCCGGCGCTTTCACACTGCCTGCGATGCGCTCGCGCGGGCGTCTCCCTCCTCGGCAATCCGGCTGATGGTATTCACCGGCGGGGGCTCTTAGCATCGGTGCCTCACCCCTTGGTGGAGCCCGTCGTGTTCCTTACCTCATCGCTCTTCGATCCTGCGCTTTTCGAACTCGCGGCGCCGTCCACCATTCGCTTGCGTCCTGCGGTGCCGTCGATCCCGGGAAGGCGCAACCCAAAAGGCTTCACGCTGGTGGAGGTGGCGATTGCGCTCGGCATCGTGGGCTTCCTTCTTATCATCGCGCTGCCTTCTTATGCAGCGTGGATCGCCGACACCGAGATCGCCAACACTGCGCACCACTTGGCGGACTCGATGAGCCTTGCCCGTTCGGAGGCCATCAAGCACGGCGGGCGCGTCAATCTGTGCAAATCGGACGGCCGCGCGCAGTGCTCGACGGCCGGCGGGTGGGAGAGCGGCTGGCTGGTGTATCGCGATGACGAGGGCACCGGGCAACCCAATGCCGAAGCCGCCGTGGTGCGGGTCGAACCGCGGGCGCGCCCTGGGGTTACCGCGCGTGCGAACCAGCCGCTTGCGAACTATGTCTCGTACACCGCGCTCGGCCATGCGCGGCTGCAAAGCGGAGCCCTGCAGATGGGCACCTTCACCGTCTGCAAGAGCGGCCGGCGCGGCTACAACGTGGTGCTCGCCAACGCCGGGCGGGTTCGCGTCGAGCGGGCCACAGCCCTTTGTCCTTGAAAGAGACAATGTCCATGCCTTCCAGTCATTGCGGGCCGTGCCGGACAACCGGCTTCACGCTGGTCGAGCTCATGGTGGTGGTGGCCATCGTAGGCATCATGGCTGCAATCGCGGTGCCAGGCTATGGCGGTTACCTGCAGCGCAGCCGCATCATCGACGCGACCTCCCGTCTCGCTGATTTTGGCGTGCGCATGGAGCAGTTCTTTCTGGACAACCGCCGCTACACCACCGCCGGTGGCGCGTGCGGCATCGCCGATCCCGCCGCAACCGGTGCCGACGCGTTCGTCCTGAAATGCGTCGCTGCCGACGACCGCAGCTACGCCGTGACCGCCACCGGCATGCCCGGACGAAACATGACCGGCTTTGGCTACACCATCGATCAGAACGCCCGCAAGAAGACGATCAGCTTGCCTTCCGGCTGGACCGGCGGCACGACAGACGGCTGCTGGGTCACCCGCAGGGACGGCAGTTGCTAGAAAGCGCTCGATTCATGGCCCCTCATTTTCAATTACGCATTCGCCAACAGGGCAGTTTCATGCTGGAGGCCCTGGTCGGCATTCTCGTCTTTTCCTTCGGGACCTTGAGCCTGGTCGGCTTGCAGGCGAAATCCATGCGGCACGTGAACGATGCCCACTACCGCGGTGAGGCAGCCTACCTGGCCCATTCGATCGTGGCCCGCATGTGGGCGGACAATCCAGCCACCCTCGCTGCTCGCTATCAGGCGGGAGGCGCCGGTTATGCGTCGTTGCGTGAAATGGTGAAATCGCTTCCCGGCGGCGTTGACGCGGGCAATGCGCCGGAAATTCGCGTGGCTCCGGGTCCTTCGGCAAGCAGCAGCCTGGTCACGGTGCGGGTGTTCTGGCTGATCCCCGGGGAACCACCGGCGAATCGCCATAACTACAGCACGACGGCGGTGGTGGGGCTGAATCCATGAATCCGATCACCTTCCGCGCGGGCTCGTCTCGAATCGGCTACAGCGGCATCGGGTTGATCGAGACAATGATCGGCCTGGCCATCGGCCTGCTCGCTTCGGCCGTCATTCTGCAGACCTTTCTGGTCTCCGAAGGATTCCGGCGCAACACTACCAGCGCGGGTGACGCGCAGCAGAACGGACTGTTCTCCACGTTTACGCTGGCACGGGAGCTCGCGAACGCCGGCAACGACCTGGCTGCGTCGGGGCGCGAGCTCGGCACCTGTCCCAACACCAACGATGTCGCGACCACGTTGCGGCCCATTCCGGTACTCATCACCGCCGACCCCAGCGACGCCAAACCCGATACGTTCGTGGTGCATTACGGCGTATCCAGCATTCTCGTCTCTCCCGCGGCTTTGGTCGCCGCTGCGCCCGCCGGCGCTGCCTTCCAGGTCCAGAGTCCCGCGGGTTTCGCCAGGGACGACATGATCGTCGCCATCAGCCGATCCGGCCAGTGCGAGCGCGCGCGAGCCACCGCGGTCAGCGCCCCGGACGGGGGCGGTGTGGTCACCATCAACCACACCGGCATGGCGCAAGACTTCGGTGCGACGTCCCGGCTGCTCACGCTGGGACCGTGGGACCGCGTGCAGCGCGTGCAATACGCCGTCAGCAACGGCGTCTTGCGCAGCCTCGACCTTACCAACGCCGATGCCACGCCCAATCCGATGTCTTCGGACATCGTCAACATGAAGGTGCAATACGGCATTGACACCAACGCCGACGGCCTGCTCGATGCGTGGGTCAAGGCGACGCAACCACCCTGGACCTCGGCGGTCCTGATGGGCGCCGCATGGCCGGTGATCAACCAGATCAAGGCAGTCCGCATCGGCATGATCGTGCGCGGTCCCCAATACGACCGCACGATCGACGGCGATTTTCGTTGGGTGCTGTTCGATTGCGATGAAGCGGACAAGACCAAATGTCCGGGCCGCCTGGCCGGCACCATCGCCAGGGATGCCGGTGGTGGTGGCTATCGCTATCGCTCGTACGAGACGATCGTGCCGCTGCGCAACCCGTTGTGGAACAAGCAGCGATGACCGCCATGACGCTTCGACAAAGCAGCAGTGGGCGGCGCGCCGAGCGTGGTCTGGTGCTGTTGCTGGCGCTGATCGTGATGGCGGCGATGAGCCTTGCGACTGTGGCGTTGGTTCGCTCCGTAGACGCCACGACCGCCGTCGCGGGCAACCTCGCCTTGCGCCAGGCAGCGCTGCTTCCCGCCAACCTCGCCATCGAGGAAGCGAGCGCGGCGTTGTTCGATGACGACGCCCCGACCGGTATGGCAACCATCACCGACAAGAGTGCGGATCTGCCGGCGCAGAACTACTTTGCCTCGCTGCAGGCCGGCGCGGACGCACGGGGTATTCCGCTGCGGCTGCAAAAGAAGGCGAACTTCAATTTGCCGCGGGTGCTGTACGCGGATGCCGATCGGTATTTCGAAGTGCGCTACCTCATCGAACGAACGTGCCTGGCTGCCGGCGCCGCGACCGCCGGCAATTGCGCCGTGATCCCGCCCGAACAAAATCCCGGCGCCACCGTGGGCGACACGGCACCCCTCGCGTTACCACCGACTCCGTATTACCGCCTGACGGTTCGCGTCGACGGACCCAGCAATACCACCGCATTCCTGCAGGCCATGCTGCGCTAGCCTGCGTCGCTTCGGGAAGGAATTTCAATGCCCGCGTATCTCGCATCGTTCGCCTGTCGTCGCCTGGTCGGAGGCTTGGCTCGCACCCTGGTTGGCAATATTGTTGCGATCCTCATCGGCCACGGATCCACCGTGACCATGGCCCACGCAGGCGTCGCGCTCCTGGCGGACGAACCACTTAGATTGGGCGCGCTTACCTCATCGGACCTCGCCAATGGATCCTGTCCCGGCCTGGCAATCGAAAGCGTCAGCCTTTCAAGCAGTGGCAAGTACGTCTACCGGGTCCGGTTCGCGGCCAATTGGCAGGGCAGCCTCACCAAGGTCGAAATCGACCCCAGGACCGGAAACGATGTCACGGAGCTCTGGCGCGCGGGTGACCGGCTGTCATCGCGGCTGTTGATCGTTCCGGGCGTCAAGGACACGCCGTGGCTCACCGAGCGCAGGATCGCCTCCCGCGACAGCACCGGCAAAGCGGTGCCTTTCCTGTGGGAGAACCTGACTTTGTCGCAACAGGACTCGCTCGCGCCCGGCAAGCCGGCGCGGGGCAAGGCGATTCTTGAATTCCTGCGCGGCAGCCGCGCCAACGAAGGAACCGCTGTCGATCGGTTCCGCATCCGAGCGGGGCCGCTGGGCGATATATCGAACTCGCGGGCCGTGTTCGTCGGTGCGCCGAATGCGCCGTACCTCGACCGGAACGATCCTGGCTACTCGACATTCAGGAACGCTTATGCAAGCCGCGCGGGACGGGTTTACGTGGGCGCCAACGACGGCATGATGCACGCCTTCGACGACGCGACAGGAGACGAGACATGGGCCTATGTGCCGCTCGCCCTGTACCGCCCGGACAGCACGGGACTCGGCGCACTTTCCTATCAGGACGGCGCGCTCCCTCCGTTCCGGCATCACTATTACGTGGATTCGACGCCCCGGATCGCCGACGTCGATTTTGGCGGTGGCGCCTGGCGGTCACTCC